>CAZQLI010000194.1:0-4161 GCA_964594145.1 uncultured Sphingomonas sp.
ACGCTCGAGTTCCAGGTCGAGGAGGCCGGCGACGGCCGCGAGGCCCTCGATCGCTGCGAGGCCAAGATGCCGGACGTCGTCCTGCTCGACTGGAACATGCCGGTCATGAGCGGGATGGAGTTCCTCAAGCTGCTTCGCCAGAGGGGCCACTCCGACCAGCCCAAGGTGGTCTTCTGCACCACCGAGAACGACATGGCTCATATTCGCGCCGCGCTCGAGGCGGGCGCGGACGAATATGTGATGAAGCCGTTCGACCGGGAAACTCTTCACATCAAGCTTCAGCTCGTCGGCGTCGCCTGAGCCCGGTACCATGAAAGGGGCGCTCGCCACCTCCCGGACCAGCGACGCTGGGCCCGATGGATCATCGCGTCGACCGATCCGGCTGATGATCGTCGATGATTCGATGGTCGCTCGGGCCGTGCTCAGCAGGATCATCGAAGCCGACCCCAATTTCGAGATCGCCGGCATTGCCGAAAGCGCGGAAGGCGCGGTGGAGGCACTTGGCCAGGTCATGGTCGACATCGTCCTGCTCGACCTCGAGATGCCGGGCGTCGGCGGGCTCAAGGGCCTTCCGCGCATCCTCGAGGCCGCCAAGGGGGCCAAGGTGCTGATCGTCTCGTCGCTCGCCGAGGACGGCGCCGAGGAGACCGTCGCCGCCCTCGCGCTCGGCGCCCATGACACGCTGCCAAAGCCCGGTACCGGGCGCTTCCACGGACGATTCTCCGAGGTGCTGCTCGGCAGGCTGCGCGAACTTGGCTACGCGGACCGAAGCTCGGTCCCGGCCCGGCCGGCAACGGTCATGCCGCGGACAGTGGCAATGTCGTCGAACGAGCCGGTGCGCCTTCTCGCGATCGGTGCATCGACCGGCGGCATCCATGCGCTCGGCAGCTTCTTTGCGGCGCTGCCGGAGCGGATCGGGGTTCCGATCCTCGTCACGCAGCATCTTCCGCCGGCGTTCATGCCCGTATTCGCGCGCCAGCTTGCCGCCGCAGCGAAGCGAAGCGCGGTGGTCGCCGAGGACGGGACACGCCTCTTGCCCGACCTCATCGTCGTTGCGCCGGGCGACGCGCACCTCCTCGTGGACGAGGTCAACGGGGTCCTGATGGCGCGGCTCTTGAATGCCAAGGCGTCAAGCGGGTGCATGCCCTCCGTCGACCCGATGCTGGCATCGGCCGGCGCGGTTCTCGGACCGGGCGCGCTCGGCGTCGTCCTGACCGGCATGGGCCGCGACGGGCTCGAGGGCGCCGAGCGCCTCGTCCAGGCGGGAGGCTCGGTCATGGCCCAGGACGAAGGCAGCTCCGCGGTATGGGGCATGCCCCGCGCGATCGCGACGGCCGGGCTCGCCTGCGCCATCCTGCCGCCGGACAAGCTTGCCAGAAGGATCGCCTCCCGTGTCCAGGAGGTGTCGTGCAGGTAAGCGACAGCTCCAGCCGAATCCTCGCTGGCCTGCTGGAAGCCCGGACGGGCCAGCAGCTGACCATGAGCCGCCGCTGGCGGATCGAGACCGCGCTCGCGACCTTGCTTCGCGAGCGGGGCATCCCGACGCTCGACGAGCTGATCACCATCCTGGTGATGGGCAGGGAGCCGAGCCTCGCGACAGAAGTGGTCGAGGCGCTGCTCAACAACGAGACCTATTTCTTCCGTGACCGGACGCCCTTTGACCTCCTGGTCCGCGCCGCGCTTCCAAGGCTTGCCCAGCAGCGGAACCAGTCCAAGCGGCTGACCATCTGGTCCGCCGGCTGCTCGACCGGGCAGGAAGCCTATTCGCTGGCCATGATTTTCGCCGAGGACCCGGTGAAATGGGCCGGATGGACGATCGACATCGTTGGAAGCGACGTCAGCGAGAAGGCCGTCCGGCGGGCCCGCGAGGGGCTTTACAGCCAGTTCGAGGTCCAGCGCGGCCTTGGCGTCACCCAGATGATTCGCTGGTTCGAGGAAAGGGACGAGGGCTGGCGCGCGGTCGAGCCGCTTCGGCGGATGGTCCGCTTCCAGGTACAGAACCTGCTCGAGCCACCGCCGCATCCTGCCATGTTCGACATCATCCTTTGTCGAAACGTGCTGCTCTACCTCAACGCAGAGCGCCGAACCCAGGTGTTCGAACGGCTTGCAAGCGCCATGGCAGCCGACGGCTATCTCATGCTCGGCGCCGGCGAGACGGTGATCGGGCAGACCCAGCGGTTCGAGGCCGACCGCGATGCACGCGGGCTCTATCGCCTGGAGGGCGCTGCAAGGGAACGCAGGAGCGGCGACAGGCGGGCAGCCGTCGGCTAAGCGATCCGACGGGGCTTGACGGCGGCAGCCGCTGATGTGCCATTGAGGGATGGACGTCATCCAACAGCCTTCGCCGAACTTCGACGAGCGCAAGCTGACCGTCTCGATGATCGTCCTCCACTATACAGGCATGCCGGACGCCCAGGGCGCGCTCGATCGCCTGACCTCGCCGGAATCCAAGGTGTCGGCCCATTATCTCGTCAGGGAAGACGGCGAGGTCATCCAGCTGGTCGACGAGGAGAAACGCGCCTGGCACGCCGGCAAGTCCTACTGGCGAGGAGTGACCGACGTGAACTCGGCAAGCGTCGGGATCGAAATCGTCAATCCCGGCCACGAGTTCGGTTACCGCCCGTTTCCGGACGAGCAGGTCGCTTCGATCATCCCGCTCGTTGCGGATATCAAGGAACGTCACGGCATCGGCCGTGGCAATGTCGTCGGCCACAGCGACATCGCGCCTGCAAGGAAGGAAGACCCGGGCGAGCTTTTTCCCTGGTGGGAACTTGCCAAGCGGCGCCTCGCGCTTCCGAGCCCGTCGCGCGACCTCATGGATCCTTACTGGACCGACGCCGGCTTCCTGCTTGCGCTCGAGCGGTTCGGCTATGACGTGACCGATGCGCGCAAGGCAGTGATCGCCTTCCAGCGCCGATTCCGGCCCGACCTCATCGACGGGATTATCGATGGCGAATGCCGGGCCAAGCTGCTCGCGCTCTTGCTGCCACGCCCCCAATAGCCCATATTCCCCTCCGGCCAGGGGGCCGGGCGGCCGCGGCCCCGGATTATGCATCCGGGGGCGAGGAAAGTCCGGGCACCACGGAACCACGGTGCCGGGTAACACCCGGCGGTCCATGCCACGGCATGGATCAGGGAAAGTGCCACAGAAATCATACCGCCTGTCTTCGGGCAGGTAAGGGCGAAATGGTGCGGCAAGAGCGCACCGCGCGGCCGGCAACGGCAGCGGCATGGCAAACCCCACCGGGTGCAAGACCGAATAGGGGCGGCGCATGGGCCTGGTTCCGGCTCGTCGCCCGGGTTGGTCGCTTGAGGCGCAAGGCAACTTGCGTCCTAGAGGAATGGTCGCCACCCCGTGAAAGCGGGGTACAGAACCCGGCTTACAGGCCCCCTGGCTGCTCGAACGAAGGATATTGATGGCAAAGCAGACCCGTTCCGATGACTGGGGTTTTCCCCGCTGGCGGCCCTATGGTGCCAAGGGCCGGTCGGCGGCGCGCGTCCGCCTGTGCGACCGCGAGGGCTGCAACGAGGTAGGGGACAGGCCTGCCCCCAAGGCACCCAATAGCCCCGAACGCTGGATGTTCTGCGAAGCGCACGCCGCGGAATATAACCGGAACTGGAACTATTTTGCCGGCCTTAGCGCCGAGGAAGCCGCCCGCCGCGCCGCCGAGGAGGAAAGCGGCGCCTCCGCCTATCGAAGCAGCGCCCATTATGCCTGGTCGGGCCCTGGAGACGGGAGCCGGAGCCGGGACGAGATGCGGGCGCTCGACGTGCTCGAGCTCGAGGCCGACGCGGATTTTGGCGCGGTAAAGGCTGCCTATCGCCGCCTTGCCAAGGAACATCACCCCGACCGCCACAAGGGGGACGAGGAAGCCGCCAAGCGGTTCCATGCCGTGCAGGCGGCCTATGAAGTGCTGAAGAGGGCCGAGGAGCGGAAGGCCGCGGCGAGGACCTAGGGATTAAGCATGTAGGTGCCGGTCGCGTGCGCGACCGGGCGATCCTCGTCCCCGCCGTGCGCAGTGCCGCGGATGAAGGCCACCTGGCGGGTGAGCTTGTAGCACTCGCACCGGGCAATGATCGTCTCTCCCTTCAGCGCCGGCCTGAGATAGTCGAGCCTGAGGTCGATGGTGACGATCGGCTGGAAATGGCCAAGCGCCATCC
>CAZQLI010000195.1:0-4156 GCA_964594145.1 uncultured Sphingomonas sp.
ACCGCCCTTGAAACTGTAGCAGACGACTGTAGCATACGGGGCTGGCGCGGCTCGTAAGAAGTCGCGGAAATCTGCCGTTTTCGGATTGAGGGTCAAAATCCAGCCCTCTCCACCATCCAAGCAAAGCAGTGATCTAGGTGTGGAGCCTTAACAGCTTGTTCACTGGCTGACGCAGCCGACTGATGGGTGGCATGGATTGTAGGCTGCCGAGCGGGTTGCCAATGAGAGTCCCCGGCCGTCGGGGGCCAGCCGGGGACTCCCCTTCCCGCACTACGCGCGGGCAGTTAAGAACAGCGCGGCTTGGCCGCCGTCACGGCTGGGCGATTGACCGATCCCGTTCCAACGTAATTTCCTGAAGCTCGGATGCAGTATCCGGATAAAGTTTGGGCTGGAACAAGCTGGACGCCCCCTCCGAGGTCAATCGTCCCGGGAGCATCGGCTGGATTTGTCGAGATCGTGGCAGCCGAAGCGTTGCCGACCCTCATTACTGCTGCCTGGCGGTCAGTTACGCTCAGCGTCGAACCCGAACAGCCCTTTTCGGCCTTCAGGTCGTTAAGCTGCCCCAGTCGCCGGGCAGCGGAGGCCTCCGCCGAGCTTCGTTCCATGGAATTACCGATGCCGTAATCGCCCAGGATCCCGAGTACAGATGCGAAGTTGAACTGTGCCCCCTCAATTACCTGCTGCTGAAAGGCCTGGACCTTGGCAATCTCAAGGTCAATGTCGCGGCAAGTATAGGCCACGCGCTCGGCCCCCGTGACAGGCTGAAGACGACCGTAATTCTTTGTGGCACAGCCTGTGGCTAGTAGCGCAACAATCGCTATGCAGGTCCTGATCGGTTGCATGTTGGGCCCCCCAACAGTCGATTCGGCAAGACCATTGTGTTAAATTTTTGTTAGATACACAACTGATAGGCGGAATCGCGCAAAAGGGGGAAATGATGCGCGGCTTTTTGTTTTCGCTGGGCCTGTTCGCAATTTTGGTAACAACTTTGGCGCTGCCATCGCCTTCCGGAGCGCATCCAGGCGGCTTAAATGCCGAAGGTTGCCATAACAACCGAAGGACTGGTGATTATCATTGCCATCGTGCCAACGGCTCGTCGGCGCGCTCGACCACGGGGCGCCCGAATCTATTCAGCGGGAATTCGGCTGGTGCCTTCCGCAACTGCACGGCCGCCAGAGCAGCGGGTGCCGCACCGGTTCGCATCGGTGACCCGGGTTATGGGCCACACCTTGATCGTGACCGGGACGGTATTGGGTGCGAGTAAGGCCGCGGCCTTTCACCGAGCGCGCGATGGCGGTCAAAAGCCGTCAATGGAATTTGCAATGGTCCCGCGGCGACGTTCCGGTCTTCGCTGGATTTTAAAAAGTTCGGAGTTGATCAAAATTTGAGCAATTCTGCCGGTTCGGGTAGAGAAAGCGCGGGGAAGACGTGACTTCATGCACAGGTTCCATGCTCGGAAGGAATATTGGTGCTGGTGATGGTCGGCGAACAGGCTGACGGGCTGCATGGCCCAATTGATCCGGAATCCCCGGTTGCCCGGCTAAGCAAAGGCCAGATCGACTGCCTTCTGCTCGTCGACCGGCATCACAGCAGCAAGGAAATTGCGGCGCGTCTCGGCATTAGCCCGCACACCGTCGACCAGCGTATTCGCGGCGCCCTCGAAAAGCTTGGAGTCGAACGGCGGGGCGAAGCGGCGCGCATTGTCGCGGCCGCGCTTGGGACGCACGCTGTCCCATATCAACAGTTGATACATCAACCGCCGTACATCGACCCGACTTTCGAGGAGCGACATGAAGAGAGCGCGGTCAGCTTTCACATTCGGCACGCTGACCGTGCAGGGGAGGCCAGTCCTTCCGGTAACTTGACCGAGCAAAGCCCGGCTGGGCCTGGCTCTTCCCTGCAATTGCCTTTTGCAACGAGGAGCCATCGCAGCAATGAGATGAGCGTCGGGCTGAGGCTCGCCTGGATCGCGGTGATTGCGATGGGCGCGACCTTTTCGGCGGGAATGTATCTCGCCGGTCTGGAAAGCCTCTCCCGGATGATGGGCGGCTAGACCGACCAATTCTCGACATTGCTGAACCAGCTCACGCTCCGGCTGTTCCCGGGGCGACGGGAGAATCATGTCATGCGCAAACAGATGATTGAAGCTGCAGCAGCGGACGTCGCGACGCAGGTTCGCGCCGTTGAGGATACGATCGAGGCAGCGCTTGCCGAGATTGCGGAGCTCCAGGGCCGCATGGTTCGTGCAAGGGCCGCGTTCGGCATTGCGACCGCTACCGGCCACGAGGCATTCGAGCAGCTCGCCGAAGCGACCTGCAGCCTGGTCAAGGCACGCGGAAGCATGGCCCATTGCCACGTCACGATGAAGGAAACGACGCAGTTCGTGCCGGGCCTTCGGGCGACCGGTTTCGGCGACATGCAGGAGTGTCCGACCGAAGGCGCGCTCCGGCTTCGCGTTGTCGCCTAGCGGCTTTCGGGGATTGACCGGGCCACGCCTGGCGTGGTCCGGATCCTGAGATGTTCGGCCCATTCATCTTTGGCCCGCTCCTCCTCGCGGTTTGCGCCTATGCCTGGTGGCGGGGCGGACCCGACGAGCGGATCGTCGCGGCCACCTGCCTTGCCGGCACGGTGGCCACCATGCTTGCGATCTCGCCCCTCCGGCATCGCTATAGCGGCGTCGAAGAGGGGCTTCTCCTCGTCGACCTCGCGGTGCTTGCCGGCTTCGTCACGGTCGCTCTCAGGTCGAAGCGCTTCTGGCCGCTCTGGGTCGCCGGCCTCCAGCTGACCACCTCCGTCGGCCACCTCCTCAAGGGCATCGACCAGGACCTGCTCCCGAGAGCCTATGGAGCTGCACTGCAGTTCTGGAGCTACCCTATCCTCATCATCCTCGCTGCAGGAACCTACCGGAGGCACCAGAGGCTGCGCGGGCTGGCCTAGACCCTCCGGACATCGCCAGCCTATTAAGCGGCGCCGTGAAAGACGATCTGTCTGAAAACTCTGTCCTCGACGCGCTCGATGAGCCGGCGCTGATTGTTCGCGGACAGCTCGTCGAATTCGCGAACCGGCCGGCACGAGAGTTGCTCGGCGAGCTGATAGTCGGTCGCGACGTCAGGCTGGCAATCCGCCATCCGCTTGCTCTCGACACCATCCTTGCCGGCTGCGACGCTGATATCGAGCTGGTTGGCATCGGTTCCTCGGAAAGAAGCTGGCACCTTTGCGTCCGTCCGGTCGATGGCGGCGCCTTCGTCCGGCTCTCCGACCGGTCAGCGCTCAGGGCTGCCGAGCGAATGCGGACCGACTTCGTGGCCAATGCCAGTCACGAGCTCAGGACCCCGCTTGCGACGATCATCGGATATGCCGAGACGATCGCCGAGGAAGGTCCTCTCGACGAAGAAACAAGAGCCCGCTTCGGCTCGACGATCGTCGCGGAGGCCAGGCGGATGTTGCGGATCGTCGAGGATCTGATGAGCCTGTCGCGGATCGAGGCCGACCGCTTCCGGCTTCCGGATGAGCAGGTCGACCTGGCCGAGGTGGCGCGCGTAGCGCTGGACCATGCGTCCAAGATCGCCGAGCGGCGCGGCTACCGGGTCGAAAGCGAGGTCGAACCGGGGTTGCCGATGATCAGGGGCGATTCAGCGCAGCTGACACAGCTTGTCGACAATCTGCTCGGGAACGCCATCCGATACGGCTGCACGGAACCGGGGAGCACCGCAACTCTCTCTATCCAGCGCCAGGGCGAACGTCTTCTGTTCACCGTGAGCGACCAGGGCGAAGGGATTGCGCCAAAGCATCTGCCACGCGTGACCGAGCGCTTTTACCGGGTCGATCCGGCGAGAAGCCGCGAATCCGGTGGAACGGGCCTCGGGCTCGCCATCGTGAAGCATATCGTGGAACGCCATCGCGGAACGCTCGCCATCGATTCGAAACCCGGCAAGGGCACGACCGTCAGCGTCAGCCTGCCTCTCGACTGATCCTGCGTCCCGTCTGCGGACCATGTCATGAAACGGTAACATCAGCGTCACACGGAAGCGACGAACCCCGGGCTAAAGAGCGCCCTTCCAGCCGGCGCGAAGCCGGCTCCTACGGGAGTGAAATGATGTTGAGGAAGCTGGTTGCACTGCCGCTCGTGGCCCTGATCGCCGCTTGTGGCGGCGGC
>CAZQLI010000196.1:0-4109 GCA_964594145.1 uncultured Sphingomonas sp.
GACCGGGATCCCGGCTTCCCGGCAGATCTCGATGACCACGGCCCTCGTAATCCCGCCGAGGCAATAGTCGCCGGTCGAGGTCCAGACCTCGCCCTTGCGGACGATGAAGAAATGGGTCGAGTTGCAGGTTGCGACGAAGCCATGGGGATCGAGCATCAGCCCCTCGTCCGCCCCTGCCTGCGCCGCCTGGATGCAGGCGGTTATGCAGTTGAGCTTGGAATGGCTGTTGAGCTTGGGGTCCTGGACCGCTGGATCGCCGCGCCGGACATGGACGGTGAAGAGCCTGAGCCCGCGGGTCAGGAGGGAGGGATCGGGCTCCTTATACTCGGGGATGATGACGATTGTCGGCCCGCCGACCACCACCCGCGGGTCCTGGTAGGGCGTCGAACGGACTCCGCGGGTCACCATGAGGCGGACATGGACGCCTTCTTCCATGCCGTTGGCCTCCAGCGTATCGTATAGACGCCTGGCCAGTTCCTCCCTCGACAAGCCAAGGTCCATGGCGATCGCCTTCGCCCCCTCGAACAGCCGGTCGAGGTGCTGGTCGAGGAAGGCGATGCGCCCGTGATGAACCCTCAAACCCTCCCAGACGCCGTCCCCGAGCATGAAGCCGGAATCGAAGACCGACACGGTCGCCTCGGCCCGCGGCTTCAGCTCTCCGTTCACATTGATGAGGATCGAGGCGTTACGGGGGTCCGAGACATCGTGCATCTGCGCCATTTGCCAACCGTGCTTCGGCCAGGACCGCTTGGCAAGTGCATGCGAGGCGGGTGGAAAGCTAGCCCGCCTTCCGGCCGAACACCGCCCGTTGCTGGCGGACGAAGGGCTCTGGCTCGAACAGCGGCGCCACCGGAGGATGCTGGGGCTCCCCGGTGAACAGCTGGGCCGGCTCTTCCCCGGGCTGGGGCAGTGGCTCTTCCGATACTGGCGGCTCCGCTCCTCGCGGCGGGCTTTCGACCTGCTGGTCGGCTGCCCTCGCCGCGCCGGCCTTCTTCGGGCCTGCCTTCCTTGGGCGGCCCGATCCCTTCGGGCGCGCCGCACGCGCCTTGGGAGCGGCCTTCTCCGCGGATCGCGGCGCCGGGGACAAGTCGGCGGAAGGCGCCGGCGCGTCCCCGGCAGGTTCGGCGGCATTGCCGGCGAGGTCGCTGTCGAAATCGATCCGCTGCGGCCCGGCAGCCGGGACCTTGCCCCCTCCCTTGAGGTCGGCGGCGAGGGTCATTGAGCAGATGAGCGCCGCCAGCGAAGCTGGAAGCAATGCCCAGGCGCCGGTCTGCAGCCATGCCCCCGCAAGGGACAGGGAAATGGTCAGCGCGCAAAGGATCTCAAGCGAAACCCGTCCACGTGATCGGCGAAAGCGGTTCATGGGCCTTCTCCCGCGAGAGAGGCTAAGCCCCGTGACCCTGCATAAGGGTTAAGAAACAAGCTTACCGATCCGGAACCGAAATGCGCTGGCCCGGCAGCCAGCCGCTAGCTACTCGGTCGTCGCTCCGTCCCATTCCTCGTCGTGGTGGCGGGCTTCGGCCTCTTCCTTGGTCGACTGGACAATCCCGTCCTTGTGCTCGGGCGGGCCGTACAGAGTGTAGAGCTTGAGCGGACCATCGCCGGTGTTGCGGACATTATGGCGGGCGCCTGCAGGGACCACGACGGCGCTTCCGTCGACCACGTCATAACTATTGTCATCGATATCGACCTGGCCGCTCCCTTCCTCGAAGCGGAAGAACTGGTCCCGGTCCTCGTGCACCTCCGAGCCGATATCACAGCCCGGCGGGAGGCTCATCAGAACCAGCTGGAGATGCTGCCCGGTGTAGAGCACCCTCCGGAAATCCTCGTTTCCGGTGGTCTGTTCTTCGATGTCGTCGTGATATCCCTTCATGCTCACCTCCAGCTGCCAATCTTCAACATTCTAAATGGCGCTGACCGCAATTGGTTCAACCGCGAAATAATCGCTCAATCTGATCGATGGTCGGGCCCGGGCCGGGCGCCCGTCCCGGTCAGTCGCGGTCGACCAGCACTCCGCCCTTCACGACCGCGTCCGGAGCCTCGAGCAGCCGGACGTTTCGAGTAGGATCGCCGGTAACCGCCACCAGGTCGCCAAAACGACCAACCGCGATCGCTCCAACGTCATGCTCGCGGCCGAGCGCCTGGGCGGCGGTCCGGGTCGCGGCCTGGATGGCCTCGAGCGGGGTCATCCCATATTCGACCATAACCGCGAACTGCTGCCCAACCATCGAGTGCGGCATGACGCCCGCGTCGGAAGCAAAGACGATCGGGATCCCGGCCTGGTGCGCTTTGCGGAAATTGTCGCGCTGGATCTGGCCGATTTCCTGGTCCTTGCGGATATTCTCGGGCAGCTCGCCATTCCTGAGCCCCTCGGCCTGGGTGTAATCGGTATTCTTGATGTCCATCGAGAACCAGACGGGGCGCTTGCGCGCCTTCGCCAGCCGGATGCTTTCATCGTCGAGCAGGCTTGCATGCTCGATCGTGTCGATGCCCGCGCGGATCGCCGCGTTGATTCCGGCCGAACCATGGGCATGGGCTGCGACGCGCATCCCCTGCATGTGGGCTTCTTCGGCAATGGCGCGAAGCTCCTCCTCGGTGACCTGCTGCTGGCCGGGCGTTGTCCCGCGCGAGAAGACCCCGCCGGTCGCGCAGACCTTGATGAGCTCGGCGCCGAACTTGCGCTGCCTTCGGACCTGGTATCTCAGCTCCTCGGCCCCGTCCCCGATCCCCTCTTCCTTCTCCTTTGGCTGGAGCTGGGGCGGAAGATAGGTGTCATCGCAATGCCCGCCGGTCGTGCCGAGCGAGTGGCCTGCCGGGACAATCCTCGGGCCAACGACATAGCCGGCTTCAATTGCCTGTTTCAGGCCAACGTCGTTCCAGTCGCCGGAGCCTACCACCCTGATGGTGGTGAAGCCCCCGGCCAGCATGTCCCATGCGGTGCGGGTCGAGACCGCCGGCCAGAAGGTGCGGGTGAACTGGAGGAACCGATATCCGCCGATGTCAGCGGGCCCGAGATGGGTGTGCATGTCGATGAGGCCGGGAACCAGCGTCTTCCCGCCAAGGTCGATGTGCTTCACGTCCGCCCCCCAGCGGACGGTGCGGGCGTCGGCGATCGAACTGATCCGCCCGTCGTCGCCGATGAAGATCGCGGGGTGCTCGACATATCGGCCGGACGCGACATCGAGGTAGCGATCGGCAGTAACGACGGTGGCAGCGCCCGCCGGGACCGATGCGCCAAGCAGCGCCGCAGCAATCATCAAGCGCATGTTACCCCCCTTGTTTCGTCAGATGTGGATTACCCTGCCGAAGGCTCCCAGCACGCTCTCGTGCATCATCTCGCTGAGCGTCGGGTGCGGATAGACGGTGTTGATGAAGTCCGTCTCGACCAGCTCGGCGGTCTTTCCGACCGCATAGCCCTGGATGAGCTCGGTGACTTCGGCCCCGATCATGTGGGCGCCGAGAAGTTCGCCGGTCTTGGCGTCGAATATCGTCTTCACAAAGCCCTCGGCTTCGCCGAGCGCGATCGCCTTGCCATTGCCGATGAAGGGGAACTTGCCGACCTTCACCTCGTGGCCGGCTTCCCTGGCCTTTGCTTCCGTGAGACCGACACTCGCCACCTGGGGGTGACAGTAAGTGCAGCCCGGGATGTTGCGCGGGTCCATGGCATGGGGATGGACATCCTTGTTGCCCAGTGACTGGGCGATTGCCTCGACGGCGATGATCCCCTCGTGACTCGCCTTGTGGGCAAGCCAGGGCGGAGCGGTGACATCGCCGATCGCCGAAATGCCCGGGACGTTGGTCCGGCAAAGGCCGTCGGTGTCGATATGGCCCTTGGTCGTCTTCACGCCGAGTTTCTCGAGCCCGATATTCTCGGTGTTGGGGACAATCCCCACTGCGACGATGCAGTGGCTGAACTTCTTTTCCTCGACCTTGCCGTCCTTGGTCTTGATCTTGGCCGATACGCCCCTGGCATCGGCTTTGAGGCTCTCCACCCCGGCCGAGGCGAGAATGGTCATTCCCTGCTTGGTGAGGCTCTTGGCAAGGAAATCGCTGACCTCCTTGTCTTCCACCGGGACGATGCGGTCGAGCATCTCGACCACGGTCACCTC
>CAZQLI010000197.1:0-4094 GCA_964594145.1 uncultured Sphingomonas sp.
TCGCGGCCCGACGGGCCGTCGCGGAACAGCACCCGCGGCCGGCTGATCGAAAGCTCGAAGCCCTCGCGGCGGAGAGTCTCGATGAGAACGCCGAGCTGGAGCTCGCCGCGCCCGGCGACCTCGAACGCCTCGCCGCCCGCAGTCTCGGTGACCCGGATGGCAACATTGCCTTCCGCCTCGCGCTGGAGACGGTCGCGGATGACTCGGCTCTGCACCTTGTCGCCGTCCTTGCCGGCAAAGGGGCTGTCGTTGACCGCGAAGCTCATCGCCAGCGTCGGAGGATCGATCTCGCGCGCCGCCAGCGGCTCGGTGATGGTCGGCTCGCCGATCGTGTTCGAAACGGTGGCCTTCATCAGCCCGGCAAGGGCGATGATGTCGCCGGCCTGTGCGGATTCGACGGGAACCCGCTCGAGCCCGCGGAACGCGAACAGCTTGGTCGCCCGTCCGTCCTCGACGACGTTGCCGTTGACGTCCATCGCACGGATCGGCGCATTGATCTCGATCCTGCCGCTTTCGACGCGGCCGGTGAGGATCCGGCCGAGGAAGGGGTCGCGGTCGAGAAGGGTCGCGAGCATCTTGAACTCGCCCGTCCTGTCGAGGCCGGGCTCGGGCACGTGGCTGACGATGGTTTTGAACAGCGGGGTAAGGTCGCCTTGGCGGACGTCGTCCGTCAGGCCGGCATAGCCCGAACGGCCGCTCGCGTAGAGAACCGGGAAATCGAGCTGCTCGTCGCTGGCCTCGAGGTTGAGGAACAGCTCGAATACCTCGTCCAGCACCTCGGCCGGGCGTGCGTCGGGCCGGTCGATCTTGTTGACGACGACGATCGGGCGAAGGCCGAGGCTCAGCGCCTTGCCGGTGACGAACTTGGTCTGCGGCATCGGGCCTTCGGCGCTGTCGACGAGAAGGATGACCCCGTCGACCATCGAGAGGATGCGCTCGACCTCTGCGCCGAAATCGGCGTGGCCGGGCGTATCGACAATGTTGATCTTGGAATCTTCCCACTCGATCGAGGTGCACTTGGCAAGGATGGTTATCCCCCGCTCTTTCTCGAGCTCGTTGGAATCCATCGCCCGTTCCTCGACGCGCTGGTTGTCGCGAAAGGTGCCGGACTGGCGGAAGAGCTGGTCGACGAGCGTGGTCTTGCCATGATCGACGTGGGCGATGATCGCCACGTTGCGCAGGTTCATTATCGATATTTCCGTGAGTTAAGGAGGCGCGCCCCTACAGGAATTGCTGCGATGCGGCAATGGCATCCACTTGACCCACCGGACGTTTTTAGCGCCTGAAAGGAGAATGGCGATGCCCAAGGGCGCCTATACGCAAAAGCAGGAACGCAAGGCCGACCATATCGCGGAAGGCTATCGTGACCGCGGCGTTTCCAAGAAGGAAGCCGAGGAACGGGCCTGGCGCACGGTCAACAAGCAGGACAAGGGCGGCAAGAACGACGGCTCGGGCCGGAGCCGAAGCCGGTCGGAAGCCGCCAAGAAGGGCTGGGAGACCCGCCGCCGCCGCGGGCACGGCTAGGAAGCTAGCGCGGCAGCCGCTCGAGGATCTCGATTCCCCGTTCGAGGGCCCTCAGCTCGCTGTGCGCGAGCTTTCCGATCCGGCCCTCGAGCGAACTGTCGGCAGCCGGCGGCCGGTTCATCTGCTCGCGGCCGGCCTCGGTCAGCCTCAGCTGGAGCCGCCGGCGATTGTCGGGGTCGGGCTGGCGATCGACGAGCCCGGCACGGACGAGCGAGTCGATTGACCGGCTGACCGCCGGCGCCCCGCGCGACACGGTCGCCGCCACCTGGTTCAGCGTCCCGCCGTCGCAACGGGCGACCGCGGCCAGCAGGTCACGCTGCTGGCCCATTGCCTTGGCGGCGGCGGTGTCGCCGCCGAGCTGTTCCACCAGGCGAGCGAAACGCGCCGCAAGTGCGGGCGGTGATGAATTTCCCCACATGGGTTGACGGTATCAAAGATTTCACGATTGGCAAATTTGCCTGTAGGCAAGCGTCATGGCGACCCGTCCAAGACTCCCCCGCACCGTCTGGATCCTGGGCATCGTCAGCCTGCTGATGGATCTCTCGAGCGAGATCTACCACGCGCTGCTTCCGGCATTTCTCACGGTGACTCTTGGTCTTCCCGTTGTTGCAATGGGCGCGATCGACGGTGTCGCCGAAGCCACCGCCAATTTCTCCAAGCTGGTCTCGGGAAGGCTGAGCGACAGGCAGCAGCGCCGGAAGCCCTGGATCCTGCTCGGCTATGGACTTGCCGCCTTTTCAAAGCCGCTGTTCCCGCTTGCCCAGGGCGCGTTGCCGGTGATGGGAGCCCGCTTCGTCGACCGGATCGGCAAGGGAATCCGCGGCGCGCCCCGCGACGCGATGATCGCCGACGAGACCCCGCCGTCCCTGCGCGGCGCCGCCTATGGCCTGAGGCAGGCGCTCGACACGGTCGGCGGGACGCTTGCACCGCTCCTTGCCATCGGGCTCATGCTTCTATTTGCCGGGGACATACGGACGGTCTTCTGGATCGCTGCCATCCCCGCCTTTCTCTCCTTCCTCTTCGCCTGGGCGATGCTGAAGGAACCTGCCAGCCACGACCGGTCCGGCGCTTCCGCCACCAGCTGGGGCGGGTGGCGAACGCTCGACAGGAGGGTCAGGCGGATCATTCTCATCGGGTTCCTGTTCGGCCTTGCACGCTTTTCCGAGAGCTTTCTCATCCTCAAGGCCCTGGATGCCGGGCTTGAGCCCGCCCTGTCGCCGCTTGCGCTGGCAATGTTCAGCCTCGCCTTCCTCGTCCTTGCCTATCCGGCCGGAGCGCTGAGCGACCGGATGGAGCCCCGGAACCTGCTGTTGGGCGGGATCGCGATCCTCGTCATTGCCGATCTCTGGCTTGCGAGCGCTACCCAGCTCTGGGCGGTATTTGCAGCAATTGCCCTCTGGGGAGCGCATATGGCGCTCACCCAGGGCATTTTTGCCCGGATGATCGCCGACGCGGCGCCCGGTGCCGAGCGCGCGACCAGCTTCGGCGCCTATTTCTTCGTAAGCGGCATCGCCACGCTGCTTGCAAGCGTCGGCGCCGGCTGGCTCTGGGACCGCGGCGGCGCAGCCGAGACGTTCACCATCGCCGCCGGGGTCGCTGGCCTCGCGGCGGCGATGCTGTGGCTATTGCCCGACGAGGGCCGGACGAAGCTCGCCGACTAGGCTTGCCTGTTCCTCGCCCTGAACGGCGGCATCCGGTCGGCGACGTCCGTCTTCGAGCCGAACTGGTTGTAGAGCGCCGCCGAGACATGCAGCACGACCAGCGCCAGGGTGGTGAAGACCAGCACCTCGTGGACGTCGCCGAAGTCATTGTCGCTGGGGATGCCGGGGATTGCCGGGAGAGCGAGGCCGAACTTCAGTGGCACCAGCCCGTCCTCGGCTCTTCCCGAGACTGCAGCGAGGCCGGTCAGCGGAAGCGCGATCAGGAGGATATAGAATAAACGGTGGTTCCAGACCGCGAGGAACCTCTCCCACTTTGGAAAATCGGACGGATAGGGCGGCGGCGGGTTCATCAGCCGGACCGCGAGGCGGAGGAGCGCGAGGATGAGAATGGTCGCGCCAACCGTCTTGTGCCAGGTGAAGACGTCCATCCGCTCGGGGCCGCGCGGCAGGCTGTGGAAGTAGAAGCCAAGGATAACCTGGCCGACGACGAATGCCGCGGTGATCCAGTGGATCCAGACGACGATTGACCGGTAGCGTACCGCCCGAAGACCGGTACTTTCCTCGACCATATAATCTGCCATCAATTATCCCCTTCCCTTGCCGGTTCTTTAAGCCCGTTCGTTGATTCCTTCGCCTTGAAACGCATGAACTGGCCGCTTGACCCCGTAACCACAAGGAACGGGGGCAAGCGACCAGCGGCAACTGCTTGGATGTTATTGGCCGGAAATCGTTCCCGTCAACGCGTGAACTTCTCGTTCCTGGACGCCTTCTCGAGCAGGAGGCTGGAGAAGCTGAAATCCTCTCCCATCCGTTCCTCCTGTTCTTTCAGCCCCTCGACGATCTTGGAAAGTCCCTCGGTGTCGGCCCAGAACATCGGGCCGCCGCGATAGACCGGCCAGCCATAGCCAT
>CAZQLI010000198.1:0-4085 GCA_964594145.1 uncultured Sphingomonas sp.
TCCCGGTCCATGTCATTTCCGGGGCCGAGCAGGCCGATCACGCGCTGACCCTCGGCGCGAGCGGGGTCATCGAGAAGCCGGCGGACCGCGACCGCATTGGCGAGCTGTTCCGGTCGATCGCCGAGGGCGCGCGTGGCCGGAAACGTTCCAGGCCCGCCTCGGCCGGCAGGAAGACGAAGCGGGACCCGATTCCCGAGCTGGCCGGAAGCACGCTGCTCATCATCGACGATGACATCCGCAACATTTACTCGCTGACCAGCGTGCTGGAAGCCTATGACGTCAAGGTGATGCACGCCGAAGGAGGCGCCGACGGCATCGAGATCCTGAAGAACAACCCGGCGATCGACGTTGCTCTCGTCGACATCATGATGCCCGACATGGACGGCTACGAGACGATGAAGCGCATTCGCAGCATGCCGGAAATCGCCCATGTGCCGCTGGTGGCCGTGACCGCCAAGGCGATGAAGGGCGATCGCCAGAAATGCCTCGATGCCGGGGCCTCGGATTATATCGCCAAGCCGGTGGACATCGACCTGCTGCTGGCGCTGGCCCGGGTGTGGATCGGGCGTGCGCGGAGCAGGCGGCAGGCTGCCGGGCCGGCGCCGTCCGCGACTGGGGTGGCCTGAGCACATGACCAAGCCGCGTCGACTGGGAAGAGAAGCAAAAGTGCACAAGCGTAACGCGCCCAAGGCGCGGATTTTGGTAGTAGATGATGACGAGCGGAACCTGCTCGCTATCGGCGAAGTGTTGAAGGACCTTGCCCAGGTAGTCCCTGCAACCTCCGGGCAGGAGGCCCTGCGTCACTTGCTCAAGGAAGAGTTCGCGGTCATCCTGCTCGACGTCTTCATGCCGATGATGGACGGCTATGAAACCGCGAGCCTCATTCGCCAGCGCGAGCAGACTTCGCGGATACCGATCATCTTCCTCTCGGCGGTCAACAAGGAAACCGAGCACCTGATGCGCGGCTACTCGATGGGCGCCGTCGATTATGTGTTCAAGCCGGTCGATCCCCTCATCCTGAAGTCCAAGGTCGCGGTCTTCGTCGACCTCTACCTGACCCGGGTGCAGGTCGAGGAAACGAGCCGTGCCGAGCAGGCACTGCGCGAGGCCAATTTCCAGGCCGACCTTGCGCGGCTCGAGGCCGAGCGCGAGTTGGAGGAAAGCCGCAAGCGCCAGGCGGCGATCATCGAATCCCTTCCGATCCTGCTTTATCGGGAGTCAGCGAGCGTGCAGCCCCGCCGGCCCGACTTCGTCAGCGGCGACCTCGATGGCATGACCGGCTTTGATTTCGCCGAGGTGGAGGCAGACCCCCATTTGTGGGAACGGCGCATCCACCCGGAAGACAAGCCGAAGGTGATGGCCGCGATCGAGGAGCGCGCGACGACCGGCCAGCAGTCGATCGAGTATCGCTGGCAATGCGCCGACGGGAGCTATCGCCACTTCCACGACCAGGCGGTCCTCGTGAACAGCGACGGCCGCCCCGAATTTGCAGGAACGCTCATCGACGTTACCGAGCAGCGCAACCTCGAGAGCCGGCTGCTCCAGTCCCAGAAAATGGACGCGATCGGCCAGTTGACCGGCGGCGTCGCGCACGACTTCAACAATCTCCTCTCGGCGGTTCTCGGCGGGCTCTATCTGCTCGAGCGCCGGCTCAGCCTCGGCGACCGGGAGAAGCTTCTGGTGACCCAGATGCGTCACGCGGCGGAACAGGGCGCAGAGCTGGTCCGGCGGATGATGGCCTTTGCCCGCAAGCAGGACCTGACTCCGACCAGCGTCGATCCACGGGCTCTCGGCGAATCGGTCGCCGGACTCGTCGAGCCGACGCTTGGCGGGACGGTCGCGGTCGACTGGAGCTGCGCTCCCGGGGTAGACAATCTCTACGTCGACAAGGCCCAGCTCGAACTGGCGCTCGTCAACCTACTCATCAATGCCCGCGACGCCATGCCCAAGGGCGGCCGGGTCGATGTCAGGATCGATACGCTCGATGCCCCGGAAAATGGTGACGATCCCGACCTTCCCGGCGGTCGCTACATCCGGATCACGGTCCGGGACGAGGGCGGCGGCATCCCCGAAGAACTGGTCGGAAGGGTCGCGGAGCCGTTTTTCACGACCAAGCAGTCGGGCAAGGGGACCGGCCTTGGCCTGTCGATGGTCGCCGGGTTCGTCGAACAATCCGGCGGCAAGATGCGCATCGCGAGCAAGCCGCCCGAGGGGACGACGGTCGAGCTCCTGCTTCCCTCGACCGAGCGACCTGCAGCCCAGTCCGTCAACCGGCCGGTCGAGCTTCGGCCGATCGACACGCCGAAAAACGTCCTCCTCGTCGACGATGACCAAGCGGTGCGGACGGTACTCGCCGAACAGCTGCGTGAGCTGGGGTTCGTCGTCCACGAAGTGCCCGACGGCAAGAGCGCTATCGAACAGCTCGCCATGGACAAGGATTACGATGTCCTTCTCACCGACTTCGCCATGCCCGGGATGAACGGGCTGGACACGATCCGAAGCGCCGTCCGGCAGCGGCCGAAAATCCGCGCCCTGCTGATGACCGGATATGCCGACGAGGAGGCCGTTGCCGATGCGAGGGCCAAGGTGCCGGTCATCAGGAAGCCGATCCGGCTCGACGAGCTGATGCGGGAAATCGCATAGCCGACCTCTAGTTGCCGGCGCGGACCGCGTTCCTTGCGATGATTATCGCCCCCTCGAGCCCCGCGTCTTCCAGCTCGGCCGCGACGCAGAATCCCGGATCGTTGACCGCGGGCCCGACGCCATAGCCGCCGAGCATCTCGCCGAGGCTCGAGGCCAGCGGGTCAATCAGCGGCGCACCGGTCATGACCCCGCCGCCCCAGACGATCCGGTGAGGCGACCAGGCCAGGACGAGCGAGGTGGCAAGCTGGCCAAGGTAGGTGGCAATCAGCTGCTGGGCTTCCGGGTAATCGGCGAGATTATTTCCCTCGCCAATCCGGCGCTGGACTGCCGGCCCGGAAACCAGCCCCTCGGCGCAGTCGGAGTGAAATGGGCAGACGCTCGGCACGTCGTCGCCTTGCAGTCGGCACAGCCGCATATGCCCGGCCTCCGGGTGGAGCGCTCCCTTGAGGCTGGACCCGTTGATTGCAAGCCCGGCACCGATCCCCGTCCCGACCGTCACATAGGCGATGCTTGCCAATTGCCGGCCCGCTCCGATCGCCTGCTCGGCGATGGCCGCGGCGCCGACGTCGGTCTCGACGACGACTGGAACCTTGAGCCTCGATTGAAGGGCGGAGCGAAGATTGCTGCCGGCCCAGCCGGGCTTGGGGGTTGCAAGCATCTCGCCGCACCTTGCGGACGCCGGGTCGACGATGAGCGGCCCGAACGCTGCAAGGCCGATGGCGGCAAGCCTGTTCCCGCCGGCAACGGACGAGAGGAAGTCACCAATGTCGCTTGCGGCATCGTCCGCCGAGCGGGTCGGCCAGCGCTGCTCGGCGAGGCTGGCGCCATTGTCGAGGTCGCAGACACGGGCGAGGATCTTGGTCCCGCCCGTTTCGATCCCGGCGATGAGCGTCCTGCTCATCGCCTTTCCTCAGCGCGGCTTGCCGCGGCCCACTCCGCGATAGGCAAGGCCCGCCTGCCTGGCTTCGTCCTGGTCATAGATGTTCCTGAGGTCTACCAGCATCTTCCCGCGCATCCTGCCGGCAATGTCGGCAAGGTCGAGTGCCCGGAACTCGTCCCACTCGGTCACGATTACCAGCGCGTCCGCTCCGTCTGCCACTTCCCCGGCGGATGAAGCATAATCGATCGAGGGGAGCAGCTTTTCGGCCTGCTCCCTGCCGACCGGATCAAAGGCAGCGACGGTTGCGCCGGCGGCGACCAGCCCCTCGACCAGGGGAATAGAGGGAGCATCGCGCATGTCGTCGGTATTGGGCTTGAAGGTTAGGCCAAGCACGCCGATCCGCTTGCCCTCGAGGCTTCCGCCGAGTGCCTCGCGAACGCGGTCGGCAAGGCCTTCCTTGCGCCGGTCATTCACCTCGACGACGGTCGAGACGATCCGCTGCTTCACCCCTTCGGCCTCGGCGGTCCTCAGGAGCGCCAGCGTGTCCTTCGGAAAGCAGCTC
>CAZQLI010000199.1:0-4073 GCA_964594145.1 uncultured Sphingomonas sp.
GATTCGGGCGGCCTCTGCGTCAGCTTCGGCGCGGATGATCTGGGCGCGCTTCTGTCCCTCGGCCCTGATCGACCTTGCTTCCTGTTCGCGGGCCGTGCGCATCCGGTCATAGGCGGAATCGAGCGGCGAGCCGCTCGGGAGGTCCGCCTTCTTGATCCTGACGTCGACGATCTCGACCCCATATTGCTTGGAAACCCGGTTGAGGCCGGCCCTGATATTCTCCATCGCGCCTTCCCGCTCGGGCGACAGGAGCGAGGCGAACGGCCGCTTGCCAAGCTCGTTCCTCAGCTGCGAACCGAGAATTGGGCGAAGGGCGCGCTCGACGCCCTCGACCGATCGGGCAGCAAGATACATCCGGAGCGGGTCGACGACGCGGTAGCGCGCGAAGGCATCGACCTCGAGGCGGCGCTGGTCGGTCGACAGGACCTGCTGCTTGTCCATGTCGAGGTCGCGGACCCGCTTGTCGATCCAGACGATGTCCTCGGCGAAGGGGATGCGGAAGGCGAGGCCCGCGCCCTCGCCTCCGAACTGGGCGCCGGGGCTGTAACGGTTGATGATCCGCACCGGCTTGCCGAACCGAGCCACCACGCCCTGGCGGGTCTCGGGGACGATCGACACGGTGCTGAGCATCAGGACCAGGATGACGAAGACGATCGCGACTGCCGCGACCGGATGACGACGGACCATTTCCATCAGCGGGCCTCCCCCTGGCCGGGGTTGCGGCGCACCTGGTTCAGCGGAAGATAGGGGGTGACCCCCGGCGTCTCGACGATCGTCTTGTCGACGTTTCTCAGCACTCGCTCCATCGTTTCATAATACATTCTGCGGCGGGTCACTTCCGGCGCGAGCCGGTATTGCTCGTAGACCTTGTCGAACGCCGTCGCTTCGCCCTGGGCGATCTGGCGAAGCTGGAGCGCATAGGCATTGGCCTGGTTGATGTCGCTCTGCGCGGCCTGCTGGGCTGCCGTCACCTGCTTGAACGCCTCGTTGACCTGGGCAGGCGGGTCGGCCTGCCGGACAGCGACGCCCTGGATCAGGACGCCCGACTGGTAGGAATCGAGCGTCTGCTGCATCTCCTCCTGAACCCGCGCTTCGATTTCACCGCGGGCGGCGCCCATCGCGTCCTGGAGGCTGACCTGCGAGATCACCTGGCGCATGGCGCTCTCGGCGACCTGCCTGATGGTGTCCTCGGGGGCCGCCAGCTCGTAGATGAACTGCTCCGGGTCGCGGATATTCCAGCGAACCTGGTAGGCGATGTCGATGATGTTCTGGTCGCCGGTCAGCATCAGTGTCTCTTCCGCCGCCGAGCCCAGATCGATGTTGCGGATCTCGTCGACGTTGACCTTTTCCACCTGGTCAATCGGCGAAGGGAGGGTGATCCCGACGCCAGGCGTCAGCGTGTGGCTGTAACGGCCGAAGCGGGTCACCACCCCGCGCTCCTTGCCGTCGATGCTGTGGAAGCTGGTGATGAGCACCCAGAGCGTGACGAGCACGATCAGCGCCCAGATGAACAGGGGCCGGCCGGACTTCCCACCGAAATTGAAGCCGCCGCCGCCGCCCATCCGGCTACGGCTGCGCTGCAGGAACTCGTCGAGCGAGGTAACCGGCGCTCCCTTGCTGGCCCGGCGCCGGGGCTGTTCACCCCAGGGCCCCGGCGACGGGTCCTCGCCACGGGGAGGCTCCTTGTCACCATCGGATCCGGGACGAGACCCCCAGGGTCCCTTGCTGTCACTGAAGAAGGCGCGTCCGCGCGCTGCCCACCCGAGAAAAATCGTCATGGGCTACATAATAAGAGCGGTTCAGCCAAAAAACAGTGCCACCGGTCGAAAAGCGGCCTAAGGCCCCGGCGATGAGCAACGACCATGAGCTGGCGGCGCTTGACCGGCTGCCCGAAGCGACGCGTATCCGTTCCAGGAAACTTGCTGGAGGCGTGGCCACCATCGTCGCCGACGCAAGCGGCCTTTCCACCACCGAGCGCCAGGGTCTCGAAAGACGGCTGAAGGATGCCGCGCTCCTCCTCCCGGGGGTCAGCGATGCCCGCATCGCCCTTACCGCGGCAAGGCCGCAGCGGACCCTGATTGCGATAGGATCGGGCAAGGGCGGCGTCGGCAAGTCGACCCTGACGGCCAACCTCGCGGTCGCCCTGGCGGCCATGGGCAAAAAGGTGGGGTTGATCGACGCGGACATCTACGGGCCGTCCCAGCCTACCCTCTTCGGCACCTCGAAAAAGCCCGAGGCCGAGGGCGACAAGCTGATCCCGGTCGAAGTTCGCCATAACGTCAGCCTCCTTTCGGTCGGCCAGCTTGTTTCCGCGGAGACGGCGCTCGCCTGGCGTGGGCCGATGGCGACGAGCGCGCTGAACCAGCTGATCGAGGGGGACTGGGGCAATGCCGACCTCATCCTCGTCGACCTGCCGCCGGGGACGGGCGACGTCCAATTGTCCCTGGTCCAGAAAGCGCGGCCCGCCGGCGCGGTGATCATCTCGACTCCGCAGGACCTGTCGCTGATCGACGCCACGCGGGCGATCGACCTGTTCGGCAAGACCAGTGTCCCGGTGCTCGGCATCGTCGAGAACATGGCCGGCTACCAGTGCCCCCATTGCGGGGAAAGCAGCGACCCGTTCGGCCAGGGCGGGGCCGAGGCATCGGCGGCCCGGCTCAAGGTTCCATTCCTCGGGCGCTTGCCACTTTCGGCCAGCCTTCGGACCGCTTCCGACGCCGGTGTTCCTCCTGCCGGCGAGCCGGGGCCCGCGGCCGATGCCTTCCGGGCAATAGCCCGGCGGCTGCTGGATGAACTGGAAAAAATAAGCTCCTGAAGCATTTCCAGCGGCAGGAAGGAGAGTAGCGGATGCCACTGACCGAGGACCAGGAAATTGCCGACCTGCTAAGGGGCGTCCGGACGATCGCGATGGTCGGCGCGTCCGACCGGCCGGACCGCCCGAGCAATGGCGTGATGAAATTCCTCCAGGGCCAGGGCTACCGCGTGATCCCGGTCAACTCGATGATCACCGGCGAACATGTCCACGGCGAATATGTCTGGCGGGAACTTTCCCAGATCGGCGAGCCGATCGACATGGTCGACATATTCCGCCGAAGCAGCGAGGCCGGGGCGGTCGTCGACGAGGCAATTGCCATCGGCGCAAAGGCCGTCTGGCTGCAGATCGGGGTCATCGACGAGGGCGCAGCGAGCCGCGCGGAAGCAGCCGGGCTGAAAGTGGTGATGGACCGATGCCCGAAGATCGAGATCATGCGCCTCGGGGTCGAGCCCGTCGGGGCAGGTTAGGCCGCGGGTTTCAGCCAGGCCTGCCGCCCTGATCAGGCGGAGGCGACCGTCATCTCCGGGACGAGCAGGGTCGGCGAATCAATTCCGCGGCGGAAGCTCAGGTCGTTCGCCGGCTCGAGCGTCGCGAACATCTGCTTCAGGTTCGACGCAATCGTAATTTCCGCGACTGGCGGTCCGATCTGGCCGTCGCTGATCAGGAAGCCGGCCGCGCCACGCGAATAGTCACCGGTCACGCCGTTGACGCCCTGCCCGATCAACTCGGTGACGAGGATCCCGGTCGAGATGCCGGACAGCATTTCCTCGCGGCTCCGCTCGCCCGCGGCGATATGGAGATTTGCCGGGCCAGCGCCGGGCGAGCCCGATACGCCCCTCACTCCATGGCCGGTTGGCAAGATGCCGAGCTGGCGCGCTGCTGCGCTGTCTGCAAGCCAGCTGGTGAGAACCCCGTCCTCGACCAGGTTCAATGGCTTGACCGGAAGGCCTTCGCCGTCGAACGACCGGCTTCGAAGCCCGCGGCGGCGGAACGGGTCGTCGTGGATGGTGATTCCGGCGGCAAATACGCTGGTCCCGAGGGCCTCCAGCAGGAAGCTCGCCTGCCGGGCGATGGCCGATCCGCTTATCGCTCCGACGAAATGACCGAGGAGGGTCGTTGCAACCCGCGGGTCGAACAGGACCGGCATCACTCCTGCCCGGATGCTGACCGGCCCTAGCCGGGACACCGCCCGTTCGCCTGCCCTTGCACCGATATCACCGGCCGCTTCGAGGTCTTCGAGGTGGCGGGCCCAGTGCCA
>CAZQLI010000200.1:0-4063 GCA_964594145.1 uncultured Sphingomonas sp.
CGATGTCATCGGCCAGCTGGATCACGCGGCTGGCCTTGATCCCGCTGGCCGGTTCGAGCTCGTACATGGTGACGACCGGGCCGGGCCGGACCTCGACGATATCCCCGCGGACGTGGAAATCCTCGAGCACGCTTTCGAGAAGCCGGGCGTTGCGTTCCAGTCCTGCCCGGTCGATCTGCCCCCGCGATTTCTCGGGCGGCTTTGCAAGCAGGTCGAGCGAGGGAAGCTGGTAATTGTCGCCAAGCGCGAGGCTTGCCTGGCCCGGGACGGCTCCCCTGCCTTTCTTGGGGCCGGGCTTGGCGGCTGCAGCGATCGGCTTGGCGGGATCGGCAACCGCGACTGTCGGGCGGGAACGCGGCGGGGCGGCGGGGGCATCCTCTTCCTCGTCCTGCGAAGCGCGCGACCGACGCGGGCGGGGCGCCGGCGCGGAAGGCTCGCGACGGAGAATGCCGGCCGCCCATTCCTTTTCCTCGGGCCGGATGCCGAGCGAGAGATAGCCCACCAGGAAACCGATAAAGGCGAGGATTGCCATCAACGACAGGCGAAGTGGGCCCTCGATGGCGGGGTTGCCAACGAGCCCGACCGCCGAATCGACCCCGTAAGCACCGGCAAGGCCGAGCGCGCCGCCATAGCCGGCCGGGAGGCCCGAGATCGCCGAACCGGCGTAGAGGCCAAGGGCGATGCCGATAAGGGCGACTCCGATCGCCGCGACGAGTAGGGCCCGGCGGGTCGGGCCGGTATCGACGCCGCGCGCCATTCTGAGCCCGATGAGGGCAACGAGCGGCAGGAACAGCGCTGCAGCAGGACCGAACAGGAACAGCAATGCGTCACTGCTGTAGGCGCCGAATGCTCCCAGCCAGTTGGTTGGCGGGCCGCCGGCGGCCGTCGACAGGCTCGGGTCGGTGCTCGAATGGGTGACAAGCGAGATGCCGAGCGCGATCGCGAGACCGATCAGCGCCGCTCCCGCCGTCTTGCGGACAAAGCTTCGAACGGAAGCCGCCAGCGTTTCCCGCCAGTCGGGTCCCAGATCCTTCCGTTGCGCGCGCTGAGCGGCCGTCGCCATGACGTCATTCCCCCGGGGTGCATCGATTGCGCCTCCATTGTGCCTTTCGACGGACTCCGGGGCAAGGCTTCCCTAGTGGCGTGGCGGCGACTAGTGGAAGAGAAATGGACAATGCGGATGTCATCATCCTTGGGGGTGGCCTGGTTGGACTTGCCCTGGCTGCCGCCCTGGACTGCAGCGGGCTTTCCTCGATCGTTATCGACCCGGCGGATCCGGAAGCACGCCGGACGACTGGCTTTGATGGCCGTACCAGCGCCCTTTCCTCATCGTCCAAGCGAATGTTTGATGCCATCGGCATCAGTGACCATTTCCCAGTCCCGGGATGCCCGATCCGCCGGATCGAGGTCGCGGACGGTCTCGAGCCGGGCGGCCTTGCCTTTGACCCGGGCGATGACGACGAGCCGCTCGGCTGGATGCATGAAAATCGCCACCTGCGCTCGGCGCTGCTGGAGCGGGCACAGGCCGGGCCGAACATCTGGCTGATGTGGAAGGCAAGGCCCGTCGAGGTCATCCGCGGCGAGCATGGCGTTTTCGTGCACCTGGAGGACGGTCGTGTCGCCCGCGCCCCGATGCTTGTCGCGGCAGAAGGTCGGAACTCGCCGATGCGCGAGGCAGCAGCTATCCGCGTCGCGCGCTGGAAATATGACCATTCCGCGATCGTCTCGACGCTTCGCCATGACCGGTCTCACGAGAATGTGGCTTACGAGATCTTCTTCCCGCAAGGCCCGTTCGCGCTGCTTCCGATGAACGATGACGAGGGGGGGCATCGCTCGGCCATCGTCTGGTCGGTGAAGGCGGAGGACGCCGCTGGATATCTCTCGCTCAGCGATGCCGATTTTGCGGCGGAAGCGGAGGCCGCGATGGGAGGGTTTCTCGGGAAGATCTCCCTGCTGGCGCCGCGCTCGACCTATCCGCTGGGCTTCCACCACGCGGCGAGGATTACCGACCATCGGATGGCGCTGGTCGGTGACGCGGCGCATGGAATCCACCCAATCGCCGGACAGGGCGTCAACCTTGGCTATCGCGACGCGGCTGCTCTCGCCCAGGTGCTCGTGGAAGGCGCCCGGCTGGGCCTGGACCTCGGCGATCCCCAGCTGCTCGGCCGCTACCAGCGATGGCGCAGCCTCGACAGCTTCATGGTCAGCCTCGCGACCGACAGCCTGACCCGGATATATGGCATACCGGGGCGCGCCGCATCGAAGGTGCGTCGCTTCGGCATGAGCCTGATCAACCGCGTGGGCCCGGTGAAGGACCGGTTGATGGCGGAGGCTAGGGGAACGAGCGGCGACCTGCCGCTGCTGCTTCGGGGCTTGCCGATCTGATCCTTACTGGAGGGTCTGGCCTGCATCGGCCCCGCCGGGGGCGAGGCGCTGGAACTGCATCAGCTGGACAACGAGGTCGGCACGGCCGGCGAGCGTTGCCTCCTCGAGCAGCGCCTGCTTCGCGCCGACGTCGAACGGCGCCACCTGGGCAATGGCATTGACCAGCAGTTCGTCATCGAGCTTGCCGACCGCCTCCCAGTCGACCGCGAGGCCGAGCGCGTCGCCAAAGCGCCGCGCCTCGCGCTCGACTTCCGCACGCTGGACCAGTGCCAGTGGCTCGGGCTCCGAATCGTCGAAGGCCGCAAGGTCGATGTCCGCCTGCCGGTAACTGGTGCCGAGGTCGCGCTCGGCAATGAGACGGAAGCGGCTTGAGCCGTGAAGCACGATGTTGAAGCGCCCGTCGTCGAGCTCCTCGGCGGCGACAATCTCCCCGAGGCAACCGGCCTGGTAGAGCGGAGCCGGTTCGCCCGAGCCGGAGGGCTGGATCATGCCGATACGTCCCGGTCCGGCGAGGGCATCGCGCACCATGTCCCGGTAGCGCGGCTCGAAGATATGCAAGGGCAGCTGGGAGCGTGGGAAGAGTATTGCTCCCGCCAGCGGAAAGAGCGGCACGCGGGCGGGGTTGCTGCCCATCATGTGAAGAGAAGCGCAGAAAGTCGCCGTCGCTGCGCCCTCGCCCAGGGATCTTCAAGGCCGGCCGCCTCGAGAAGCTGGAGCAGCCGCGTCCGGGCCGCACCATCGTTCCATTCCCGGTCGCGGCTGATGATTTCAAGGAGAGCGTCGGCAGCTCCATCGCGGTCGCCCGCCGACAGCCTGGCCTGGGCAATCTGGAAGCGGGCCTCGTGGTCGTCGGGATTTGCTTTGAGGCGTTCCTGCTCGGCCGAGACATCCACCGCAGGCGCCGTTGCAACTTCCAGCGCGGCACGGGCACGGCTGATGGCCGCATGGTTCGCATGATCTTCGCCAACTGAATCGAGGAGCGTTTTTGCCTCGTCCTTCCGCCCGCCCTCGATCATCGCGCGCGCCATGCCGCCGATAACGGAAGGATTGTCCGGGTCCATCTCCAGTATCTGCGAAAAGATGTTCTCCGCGCGCTCCGCATCACCACTGGCAAGCACTTCTTCGGCCATGGCAAGCAGCGGATCGACCTGGGCGGCGAGGTCCTGGGCCTCTCCCTTGACCGGCAATTGGGCGAGCAACTGGTCCAGGACCCGCTTCAACTGCGCCTCGGTCCTGTAGTTGGTGAGGTCGGCGACCGGCTGGCCCTGGAAAATGGCGTAGACCGTTGGAATCGACTGTATCCGGAACTGGCTCGCGATGAGCTTGTCCTGTTCGACGTCGATCTTTGCCAGCACCACGCCCTTGTCGGCATAATCGGCCGCCACCTTTTCGAGGATCGGGGCGAGCTGCTTGCACGGACCGCACCAGTCAGCCCAGAAATCGAGGATCACCAAGGTGCCCATCGATGGCTCGATGACCTCGCGCTGGAAGCGCTGGATGGCCTCTCGCTCGGCTTCGGTCATCCCCAGTGTCGCCACGCCAATGCTCCTTTTTCGCTGGCCCCGCATATGGGCCGCAAGCCATCCGCCGACAAGTCACGCGCTTTGGGGTTGCGCACCCAACGAGGCGATGCTAGGCGCCCGCTCCACCGACCGGGACATCTTCCCGGTGCGCCGAT
>CAZQLI010000201.1:0-4063 GCA_964594145.1 uncultured Sphingomonas sp.
TCGAACGGGAGGCCGGAGGGTATCCCGAACGGCCCGTTCCGGCGAGCGGTCCCATAGGGGCGATCCCAGATCGTCCGGCCGGTGCGGAGGTCGATCGCCCTTAGCCCGCCATAAGGCGGCTGCTTGCAGAGGAGGCCGGTAAAGGGCATCCGCCAGCCAGCGTTGACGTCGACCGCATAGGGCGAGCCCCACTGCGGGTCGCCGGCACCTTCCGCGCCGTGCCCCAGCGATCCGCCGCGGGCGGCGCTGCGCGGTGCCCAGCCCTTTTCATCGGCGATCTTGCGCGGCACCAGCCGGACATGGTTGGGCATGTCGTTGTAATTGGCGACGATAATGCCGCGCACCGGGTCGACTGCAACGCCGCCCCAGTCGGTGCCGCCATTATATCCGGGATATTGCACCGTGTGGCGGTCGGCGCGCGGGGGAGTGTACATCCCGTCGTAGACCGCCCGCCGGAACTGGATCCGGCACATCATCTGGTCGATTGGCGACATCCCCCACATGTCCCGTTCCTCGAGCGGCGGAGGGGCCAGCGTGTGGTAGGTGGAAAAAGGCTGGGTGGCCGTTCTCTGCCCGGGTTCAACGCCGCCCTGCGGGACGCGGCGCTCCTGCACCGGGAACAAAGGTCGGCCGTTGCGCCGGTCGAGGATGTAGATGTCGCCCTGCTTGCTCGGCAGGACGAGGGCCGGGACCGTGCCGGTGCCGAGCGGGAAATCGACGAGGCTCGCCTGGCCACCGAAATCATAGTCCCAGACGTCCTTGTGGACTGCCTGGAAGTTCCACCGCGGCTTTCCGGTCGTGACATCGAGCGCGACGAGCGAGGTCGCGAACTGGTTCTCGGGCGCGCTCCTCGTCGAGCTGTAATAATCGACCGCCGAATTGCCCATCGGCAGGTAGACGAGGCCAAGCTCCTCGTCGCCGCTGGCGATTGTCCACATGTTGGGCGTACCGCGGGCATAGGTTTGCCCAGGTGGCGGCCCCTTGGTCCAGTCGGGATGGACCATGTCCCAGGCCCAGCGAAGCTCTCCAGTGACGGCGTCATAGCCCTGGATGACGCCCGAGGGAGCGCTTCGCATCTGTCCGTCGAGGACCTGGTGGCCGGTGACGACAACGCCGCGGACGATGGTCGGAGGCGAGGTGATCGACACCATGCCGGGATAGACATCGCCCATGCCGAGCTTGATGTCGACCTGGCCGTTGGCGCCGAAGTCGGCGCAGGGCCGGCCGGTGCGGGCGTCGACCGCGATCAGCCGACCGTCGAGGGTCCCCTCGATGATCCGCGCAGCGCAGGCACCGTCCGGAGCTGCGCCGGGCGAGGCGAAATAGGCAACGCCGCGGCAGGCCGCGGTATAGGGGATCCATTCGTCGGCGACGCGTGGGTCGAAGCGCCAGCGCTCCTTGCCGGTCGCCGGGTCGAGCGAGATGATGATGCCCTTGGCCGAGCAAAGATAGATGCTGTCGCCGACCTTGAGCGGCGTGGTCTCGGCGCCATAATTGTCTTGCGATCCCGATGCGCCCTCGGCCGGGAGATCGCCGGTGTGGTAAACCCAGGCCCGCTCGAGGCTGTCCACATTCTCGGGCGTGATCTGTGCCAGAGGGGAAAAGCGTCGCGCGCTATATGTGCCGCCATAAGCGGGCCAATCGGCACCGACCGGGGCAGGCGAGGGGTCGGCCATTGCCCGGGCGAGCAGCGGGGGCATGCCGCGGCCATCCTGCTTCAGCTGCCCGGGCGCGGCGAGGATGCCGACGACGAGCAGCAGGACCAGGCCGGCGCACGCCGCCAGGGCCTTGCCCCAGCCCCAGCGCTGCGGAGCGAGAAGGGGAAGAATGAGGAAGGTTAGCAATGCGAGCACTGCCGGCCCGACCACCCTCGGGACCAGTGGCCATGGATCGAGGCCCACCTCCCATATTGCCCAGACGAGGGTCAGGGCGAAGACTGCCAGGTAGACATAGGCGCCGAGGGCGCGTCCCTGGACAAGGAGAACACCGGAAACGACAAGGCCGATTCCGGCGAGCAGATAGTAGATGGAGCCTCCGAGGATGGCGAGCCAGGCGCCGCCGATGGCCAGCGCCAGTCCAACGAGGGCCAGCAATGCGCCAAGGATCAGCACCAGCAGCGAGCGAGACGTTCCGAAACGCCGCCGGGATTCTGCCATTTCGGGACTCCCTTCACAAAGAATTGCAAGGTCCAAGCCCACCCGGCCCCCCGTCTCTTGACGTCGGGGCATCAACGGGAACCAGCCGAACGGGCCGGAGTTCCAAATTCTGCCTCGGGCCCTATCGCTACTTCTGGCGGAATGGCGCACAAAAGGCCGGCGGCAAGCAGCGTGCGACAGGGCGCCAGCGGGCGGGAAAGAGGTTGGAATGAAGCGGTTGCCAGCAGTTTTCATCGGCCATGGGAGCCCGATGAACACGCTCGAGACCAATGGCTACACGAGCGCCTGGCAGGTCCTTGGAAAGCAGCTCCCGCGCCCACGCGCATTGCTGGTGATATCTGCCCACTGGTATTTCGGAGCGACGGCGGTCACCGCGATGGCCAGGCCGCGGACGATCCACGACTTCTATGGCTTTCCGCAGCAGTTATTCGATTTCGATTATCCGGCACCCGGGGACCCGGAGCTTGCCGAGGAAATTGCCGAGGTGGTGAAGCCTCACTGGGTAGGGCTCGACAGGGACCAGTGGGGCCTTGATCACGGAACCTGGTCGGTACTCGCCCATGTCTACCCGGACGCCGATATTCCCGTCGTCCAGCTATCGATCAACGCGCTTCGGCCGATGGACTATCACCTCGAGCTGGCCGCGAGGCTCGCGCCGCTTCGCGAGCGCGGAGTGATGATCCTTGGCAGCGGCAACGTCGTCCATAACCTCAGGCGGGTTCAATGGAACCAGCCCGACACTGCTTTCGACTGGGCAGAGCGGTTCGACGATGCGGCGGCCGAGCAGCTCGCGCGCGAACCCGGCGACATATTGCGGTTGCTCGAGCATCCCGACTATGGCCTTGCCGTTCCCACTCCCGACCATTTCATTCCGCTGCTCTACCTTGCCGGGCTCGCGGCGGAAGAAGGGGAATCGCTCGAGCCGCTGGTGCGCGGCTACGCGATGGGCTCGCTATCGATGACCTGTTACGGTCTCGGTACGCGGGGCATACTCCACCGCGAGGGCGATGGAGCCGCGACCATCCCGGGTGACCTTCCGCCCGACCAGACCAACATCTGAGCCGGCTGCCGGGCCCTGGGCCTTTTGCCGCCGGTCTCCCGGCAATTCGCGGTGCTTAGTCGCTAAGCCAGGGCTCGCTGAACTGGCCGTGCCTTGCTCCCTTCATCACCCGGGAGAATTCCGCGCCGTCCATGTGGACGAGCGACTTATGGTCGCCGGCCTCGAAATAAATGTCGGGCTGTTCCTCGAGGGCATCGTCGACGATGGTCACGACGTCATAGCCGACCGGGGGCACGGCACCGACGGCGCAGTCGGCGAAGACCGTTCCAACCTCGTCTTCCCCTGCGAGGCGCGGCTTGCGGCCGATTTCGCTTCGAAGCTCGTTGAGCTCGACCTTGCGGTCGGACGGGATGACTGCCAGCAGGTGCTCGTCATCGGCGGTGTCGAGCAGGACCGCCTTGGCGACCTGTTCGGCAGGAATGTCGCAGCTGCGGGCATTCTCGAGAGCGGATTGGGTCGGAGTATGGACGATTACGTCATATTCCGCCTTCGACTCGTCGAGAAAGTTGCGAAGCCGGGGTGCGATGGACATGGGGGTTGCTCCTTTCGCTGCTTGACGCGCGCAGCGGTCCCCGGTCCCGGTCCGTCCAAGTCGCAGCCCTGGGCGAAAATCTTCCGACGCCGCTGCCAATTTGCCGAACGCCCGGGCGCTCCTGCCGTTCCTCTCCTCAACCCAGGCTGCGGCCGATCAGCTCTTTCATGATCTCGCTGGTCCCGCCGTAAATCCGGGCGACCCTTGCGTCCCGCCACAGCCACGTGATGGCTCACTTTCCGACGCCGATCTTGATCGTCTCGGCGTCGACGAACCGGGGCGAAGTGTTCCGCACCTTCGATGCTCTCTGCGCCA
>CAZQLI010000202.1:0-4060 GCA_964594145.1 uncultured Sphingomonas sp.
GAAATCCTCCAGGCCGCCGCAATAGCCGTGAAGGCGGGGCTGAAGAAGGCCGATTTCGATGCCACGATTGCTCTCCACCCGACGATGTCGGAAGAACTGGTGTTGATGCGCTGATGCATGACATTCTTATCATCGGGGCCGGTCACAATGGCCTGACCTGCGCTTATTACCTGGCCAAGAAGGGCCTCAAGGTCGCTGTCCTGGAAGCCGCGGAGAAGGTGGGCGGTGCTGCCGTTACCGACGAGTTCCACCCGGGTTTCCACAACAGCGCCGCTAGCTACACGGTCTCGCTCCTCCAGCCGAGGGTCATCCGGGACATGGAGCTCGAGCGGCACGGGCTGAAGGTCGTGCTTCGAAAGACCGACAATTTCCTGCCTGGCCCCGACAAGAGTTACCTGCTTTCGGGTCGCTCCGGGCTCACCCGCTCGGAGATCACGCGCCATGTCCCCGCCGACGGGGCGGCCTACGACCGTTATCACGAGGAGCTGGACACCGTCGTCCCGCTGATCCGCAAGTGGCTGCTGAGGGCCCCGCCCGAGGCTGGCGCGGGCCTTCGCGGCCTGCCAAGGCTTGCCAGCCTCGGGCGCGACCTGGTGGGCCTTTCGACCGACGAGGTGCGTATCGTCCACCAGTTCGCGACCAAGAGCGCGGGCGACATCCTCGACCGCTTCTTCGAGGGCAAGCTGGCCAAGGCCCTGTTCGCCTTTGACGGGATCGTCGGGAATTTCGCATCGCCCTATACGCCGGGCACTGCCTATGTGCTCCTGCACCACCTGTTCGGCGAGGCGGCCGGCGTCCAGGGCGCGTGGGGCCACGCGATTGGCGGGATGGGTTCGATCACCCAGGCGATGGCCAAGGCCTGCCACGAGGCCGGCGTCGACATCGTGCTCAACGCGCCGGTGAGCGAGATCGTCGTCGAGAAGGGGCGGGCCTCGGGCGTCGTTTCCGGGGGCAAGAGCTGGAGAGCCCGGGCCATTGCCGCCGGAGTCAACCCAAAGCTGCTGTTCGATCGACTCGTGCCAAGAGGCGCAGTCAGCCGCCAGGTCGAGGAGCATTTCAGCCACTGGGGCTGCGAGAGCGCTACGTTCCGGATGAACGTCGCACTCGACAAGCTCCCAAACTTCACCTCGCTTCCGGGCCGGGGTGACCATCTTACTGCCGGGATCATCATGGCGCCGGGCATGGACTATATGGACCGTGCCCATGCCGAGGCGGCGCTCCATGGCTGGTCTTCGCAGCCGGTGATCGAGATGCTGATCCCATCGACGCTCGACCCGGGCCTTGCTCCCAAGGGCAAGCATGTGGCGAGCCTGTTCTGCCAGCATTTCCGCTACCGTCTCCCCGATGGTCGCTCCTGGGACGAGGAACGCGAAAAGGCGGCCGATGTCATCCTTGCAACCGTCGATGCCCATGCGCCGGGCTTCTCGAGCTCGGTCATCGCCCGGCAGATCCATTCGCCGCTCGATCTCGAGCGCAGGTTCGGGCTGATCGGTGGCGACATCTTCCACGGCAAAATGGGCTCCGACCAGCTGTTCAGCGCCCGCCCGATGATCGGCGCGTCCAACTATCGCATGCCCCTGCCCGGGCTTTACCTTTGCGGTTCGGGAGCCCACCCGGGGGGCGGCGTGACCGGTGCTCCCGGCCATAATGCAGCCAACGCGATCCTTGCCGACATGAAGCCGCGCTTCCTTGGAAAAACCGCCCAATGAAGCCCCTTTCGGGGATCCGGGTCATCGACCTCAGCCGGGTGCTGGCAGGACCCTGGGCAACGCAGCTCCTCGCCGACCTCGGCGCCGACGTCATCAAGGTCGAAAGGCCGGTCGCAGGCGACGACACGCGCCACTGGGGACCGCCGTGGCACGGGAATGGCGATGAAAGGGTCGCCGCCTATTTCCTCGCCGCCAACCGGGGCAAGCGATCGGTCGCGATCGATTTCTCGACCGCCGAGGGCGCCGATCTCGTCCGGCGGATGGTCGCCGGCGCGGACGTGGTAGTCGAGAATTTCAAGGTCGGCGGGCTCGCCAAATTTGGCCTGGACGCCGACAGCCTGCGCAAGGCAAATCCCGGGCTCATCTATGCCTCGATCACCGGCTTTGGCCAGGACGGGCCCTATGCCGAGCGCGCAGGCTATGACTATATCATCCAGGCAATGGGCGGGCTGATGAGCCTGACGGGCCTTCCCGATGGCGAGCCTGGAGGCGGGCCGATGCGGGTCGGGGTGGCCGTCGCTGACCTTTTCACCGGAATGTATGCGGCGAGCGCGATCCTCGCGGCTCTCCACCGCCGGGACCAGACCGGCGAGGGAGCGACCATCGACATGGCATTGTTCGACACGCAGCTGGCGATGCTTGCCAACCAGGGCTCCAATGCGCTCGTCAGCGGCCGCGATCCCGAACGCCAGGGCGCGAGCCACCCGAACATCGTTCCCTATCAACCCTTCGCTGCGGCGGACCAGCCGATCATCGTCGCGGTTGGCAACGACCGCCAGTTCGCAAGGCTCGCGGCGATCGTCGGCCACCCCGAATGGGCCGACGATCCCGCATTTTCCACCAATGCCGCGAGAGTAGCCTCGCGCGAGCGGCTGGTGCCGCTCATTGCCGGGATCATCGCGACGAGGCCGGCGGCCGACTGGCTGGAACTGCTCGAGGAAGCCGGCATTCCGGCCGGGCCGATCAACGGCATCGGCCAGGCCCTGGCGGACCCGCAGGCCGTGCACCGCGGGGCAAGGCTCGAGCTCGGTGGCGGCGCACTTGGCAATGTCCCGATGATCGGCTGCCCCATTCGCCTCGACGGAAAGAGAAGCGACGCCGAATTGCCGCCACCCGCGCTCGGCGAACATGGCGAGATCCTCGGCGAATGGCTCGGCGAGGAAGAATTGAAGGAATTGCGGGCGGCAGGGATTGTCGGCTGAGCAGCCAGCGGGGACCGGTCAGTCGCCGAGCGTCTTTTCGGTGTAGCGCGACTGGATGAAACGGCCCTGCGTCTCGAACGCGGCGAGGTCGTTCTTGGCCAGCCGCTCGCTGATGTCGCCCAGCGCGGCGCGACCGGCCGCGAGCGCCTCGACCAGCCGTTCGTCAACGCTGATCCCCTCGCCGTCGAGATTGGCTCGGTAATCCTGGGGCACGTGGAGATAGCGGTCGATCAGGTTGGGAAGATGCACCGACATCAGCCGCCGGGCGTCCTGGGCGTTGGGGTCGAGATCGGGAATGCGCTCGAGCGTCTGGCGAAGAGCGGGCAGCTGGGCGGAAAGGAGATCGACCTCGGCCTGGGCAGCCTGCGGCAGCGATCGGCGGGCACGGAACAAGTAGCTGTCGAACCGGCTGACCATCCGGCCGTTGGGAAGGTCCGGAGTGACGTTCGGGGCAGCAATATCCCTCGCCCCCGAGAAAAGAAGGAGCGCGGCGACGCCCACGGCAAGGCCGACGGCCGCCAGGAAGCCGAACATCCCGATGGGGATGAAGAGCCCAACCGCGATCGCCGCCAGGCTGACGAGACCAACCCCGATCCCGGCCCTCAGCAGCGAGCGGCCAAGGCCGGCATTCAGCCTGGCGCGCTCGCGCCGGGCTGCCTCGCGCGCAGCACCGTCCCGTTCGTCCAGGCGCGCGAAGACGGCATTGGCATGGTCGATCGTGCTGGTGACCTTGGCGGGGATCATTTCGATTCAATGGCCTCGAATGGTGACGTCTGCGCCTCGAGCTTGGCCTGGGCCACCCCCTCGGCCCGGGCGATATAGCCCTTGGACTTCTCCACTTCCTTGCCGAGCGTGTCGACGGTCTGCTTCATGTTGGCAAGGGCGGTAAGCTTGAACTGGTCGATCTGGTCCATCGTGTCGTAGATGTTCTGGAAGGCGCGCTGCAGCGTCTCGAGCGGGATGGTCGAGCTTGCCGCCTGCTCGTGGATGGCCCCGGTCTGGGTCCGGAGAAGTTCGCCTGTAGTGTCGATCATGTTGGCGGTCGTCGTGTTGAGCGCGCTGACCTGCTCGAGCACCAGCTTCTGGTTGGTCATCGCCTGGGCGACGGTGACGGCGGTGCGAAGGGCAGCCACGGTCGTGGTCGAAGCG
>CAZQLI010000203.1:0-4022 GCA_964594145.1 uncultured Sphingomonas sp.
CATGGTCGAACTGCTCGGCGCTCATGTCGGCGACCTCGACCCCGCTCATGTTCACGCCAGCCGAGTTGACCAGCCACTCGGCCGGTCCGAGCGGCCCTGCCGCCTCGAACAGGGATTTGACCGACCTTTCGTCGGCAACATCGCATTGCACGGCCCTTCCCTGCCGCCCCGTGGCGGAGACCTGGCCGATAATATGCTCTGCCGCCTCGCGATCCTCATGGAAGCTGATGATCACGTCGGCGCCGAGTTGCGCGATGCGCAGGGCGCACGCCGCGCCGATCCCCGATTCACCACCCGTCACGACCGCCAGGGTCATCTCGGCCGAAGTCGGAGCAACCGGCCCCCGCTTTTCCCGTCCTCGAGCAGGTAGACCATCCCGTCCGGGCCCTGGTCGACCGCCCGGATGCGCGCGTCCATCGGCCAGCGCTCGGCCTTCTTCGCAACGTCGCCATTGATGTCGACTCGAAGCAGCGCCTCGCCGGAAAGGGCTGCAACGAGCGCATCGCCCTTCCACTGCGGAAAGGCATCGCCGTCGTAGATGAGCAGGCCCCCCGGCGAGATGGACGGGTTCCACCACACCTTGGGCGCTTCGAACCCGTCGCCTGGCCGATGGTCCGGGATATCCTCGCCGCCATAGTGGCTTCCGTTCGAGGCCCGGGGCCAGCCATAGTTGCGCCCCGGCAGCACGAGGTTGATCTCGTCGCCGCCCTCTGGTCCCATTTCGGCGACCCACAGCCGGCCATCGGCTGCGAACTGCAGGCCGAGCATGTTGCGGTGGCCAATCGACCATATCTCGCGGGCAATCCCGCCTCTCCCGGCATAGGGGTTGCCCGGTGCCGGGGCACCCTCGTGCGTGAGGCGCAGGACCTTGCCGAGGTTCCCGCTCAGCTCCTGCGCCGGGGTCATGTGCTGGCGGTCGCCGGACGAGAGGTAGAGGAACCCGTCAGGGCCGAACGCGATACGGTGTGAGAAATGCCCGTTGCCGGTCACCTTGGGCTGCTGCCGCCAGATCAGCTTGAAATCCCTAAGCGCCGGCGCGCTGGGGTCGGCAAGGTCGAGCGTCCCATAGCCCAGCACCGCGCCGCTCGTCCCGTCCTCCCCCGCCTCGACATAGCTCAGGTAGACGCGGCTGTTCGCGGCGAAGTCGGGATGGGGCATCACATCGCCCAGCCCGCCCTGGCCGGCGACCTTCGGCTCGGGAACTCCCGACACGGCCGTGCGCTTGCCACTCGTGACATCGACGAGCCACAGCCGCCCTTCCTTCTCGGTGAGCAGCGCCATGTTCGTAAGCCTGACCCCGCGCCCCGGAAGGAAGGCCATTGCCCAGGGCGAGTCAAAGTCCGCGACCTCGGTCACGCTGAACGGACGCTCGGCGCTGGTCCCGCCTTCTTCGGGCTGGGCCGAGCCCTGTGACTGGCAGGCAGCGCAAAGAACTGCGGCGATCGCTGCTTGCAAAATCGGTCGGTTCAACCATTTTCTCCTTTGTTGAGGAGGCGGAACGAAGAGGTTCACATGGACAAGGTCGGCCTCATGTCGCTCGTCACCGCCGTGCCGCCCTACAGCGTCGAGCAGAATGTCGCAAAAGCCAAGGCCCGGGAGGTTTTCGGCGGGAAAAAGGAGCTGTTCGACCGGCTTTCCAGCGTGTTCGACAACGCCGGGATTTTGCGCCGACACATCGTTGCTCCGACCGACTGGTACGAAGGCCATCACGGATGGAATGAACGCAACCGCGTCTATCTGGATGCATGCGACGCGCTTTTTCGGCAGGCCGCATCAGCGGCCATCGCCAGGGCCGGGCTCGATGCTTCCGAGATCGACGGGGTCGTAACCGTCTCGACCACCGGCATCGCAACACCGAGCCTCGACGCCAGAAACGGGCCGGCAATTGGGCTTCGCAGCGACGTTCGCCGGGTCCCGGTCTTCGGCCTCGGCTGCGCCGGGGGCGTCAGCGGCATCGCAACTGCCGCCCGGCTCGCCGCGGCGGATCCCGGAACGAAATGGCTGTTCGTGACGATCGAGACCTGCTCCATAGCGATCCGTCTCGACAGCGATGATCCCGCCGCGATCGTCGCCACCGCCATCTTCGGGGACGGCGCTGCCGCGGCAATCGTCACCAGCGGAGAGGGCGGCATTGCCAGCATCGTCGGCGCCGGCGAGAAAATCTGGCCGGACACGCTCTCGATCATGGGCTGGCGCGTCGAGGACCCCGGCCTTGCCGTGGTGTTCGACCGGGCGATCCCGCCGTTCGTGGAAGCCGAGCTGGCAGGCGCCGTGGACGCGATCCTTGCAGGCATGAACCGGCGGCGCGGCGACGTCGACCGCTTCTGCTGCCACCCCGGCGGGGTCAAGGTCATCGACGCGATCGAACAGGCGCTCGAGCTTGGCGAGGGAGCGCTCGATATCGAGCGGGCCGTCCTTCGCGACCATGGCAATATGAGTGCGCCGACGGTGCTGTTCGCGCTCGACCAGCTGGTCGAGCGCGGCCTTCCCGAACGCACCATGCTGACGGCATTTGGTCCCGGCTTCACCTGCGCCGGCCTGCTTCTCGAGCGCCAATGATGTGGCCGGGTATCGCGCTGCTGCTGTTCGTCACGCTCCAGCGCATCGCCGAACTGGCCCTGTCGCAGCGGAACATGAAGCAGCTCCTTGCCCGGGGAGGATATGAGGTTGCGCCGGGCCATTATCCCTTCATGGTGGCACTGCACGCCGCGTGGCTCGCATTGCTGTGGCTGCTCGGTCCCGGTCCCCCGATCGAGCTGGTTCCGCTGCTCATCTTCGTCCTGCTGCAGATTGCCAGGGCCTGGGTCATCGCGACCCTTGGCGAACGCTGGACGACGCGCATCATCGTCCTCCCCGGCGAGCCGCTGGTGGCGACGGGGCCCTATCGCTGGGTCAACCATCCCAACTACCTGATCGTCGCCGGCGAGATTTTCGTGCTCCCGCTGGTATTTGGCCTGTGGCAGCTGGCGCTGCTTTTCAGCCTGCTCAACGCGTTGATTCTCTGGGTGCGGATCCGGGCCGAGGACAGGGCGCTTCGCCGCTAGACGGTTCTGCTTGCGACTCTTCGCTGCCGCGCCTATATGGCAGCCACTCTCCTCGACATCGTAAAGGCGTTGAGGCTGAGCCCCGGAGGGGCTCGGCACGGAGAGGTCTTGAGTTTTTCGAGGTAAGCCATTGACCGATACCGCCGCGATTGCCCGACTGATCGAGCCCGCCATCAGGGAACTGGGCTATGATCTTGTTCGCGTCGCGATGATCGGCGGCACTTCGGATCCGACGCTCCAGGTCATGGCCGAGCGGCCGGATACCCGCCAGGTCGATCTCGACGATTGCCAGGCGATCTCGCGAAGGCTCTCGGAGATCCTCGACGAGGAAGACCCGGTCGAAGGCAGTTACCGGCTGGAAGTATCCTCGCCGGGCATCGACCGGCCGCTGACCCGCCCGAAGGACTACGCCGACTGGGCCGGCCACGAGGCCCGGATCAAGCTCGCCGAGACGATCGGTGGAGCAAAGCAGCTCTCGGGAACCATCGAGGGCATCGATGGCAACATCGTTTCCATCGCCACTCCCAAGGGGGTTCGCGAAGTTCCCTTTGAATCCATCGCGTCGGGCAAGCTGCTCTTGACCGACAAGCTTATTAACGCCACCGCGCCGCTCAGCACCGAAGGCGCCGATTTGATCAAGACGGAAGGTTGAACCTATGGCCACCGCTGCCCCTTCGCCCGCTGCCGCGACTGCCAACAAGGCAGAGCTGCTCGCCATTGCCGACGCCGTCGCCCGCGAGAAGCTGATCGACAAGGGCATCGTCATCGAGGCGATGGAAGATGCCATCCAGCGCGCTGCCCGGGCCCGATACGGTGCTGAAAATGACATCCGCGCCAAGCTCGATCCCAACACCGGCGACCTTCGCCTGTGGCGCGTCCTCGAGGTGGTCGAGGAGGTCGACGATTATTTCAAGCAGGTCGACCTCAAGGGCGCCCAGAAGCTCAAGGCCGATGCCCAGGTCGGCGACTTCATCGTCG
>CAZQLI010000204.1:0-4015 GCA_964594145.1 uncultured Sphingomonas sp.
GGATCGAACACATAGGCCGGGTCGAGGTCGGGAACCCGTTCGTCCGCCTCGCTGAACGCCGGGACCTCGAGATCGCTGTCGATCCCGAATGTTTCGCGGACCTTCACCATCCGGTCCGGGGCGGCAAGGATCGTGTCAGCGCGGCTGTCGAGCGTGACGTTGGGAATCTCGGTCATGGCGGTCCGCCTTAAGCACTTCGCCGAACGGCCTCAAGCAGCGGCTTTCTCGGGCATTGGAAAGAAGGATGGAAGCCGCTTTGCAAGCTCCATGTCTCCTTCGACCCGGAGCGACGACAGTGGAGCGCCGGCATAGATATAGGCTGCAATCTCGGTCGGGGCCGCATCGAAGACGAGGTCGGGCTCCTCGATTTCGCCGCGGCCGATGGCCACTTCACCGTTACGGCTGCGCTTCCAGAAAAATGGCTCGCCATTCATCCTCAGCGCGATGCTGGCCTCGAGGTCACCGGCAGCAGTCGCACTCAGCATCGTCCGAAGCGAGAGCATCAGCGAAACCGGGCTGAACGGCCGGGTCGGGTCGTGGAACGGGCTCCGGACCGCCCAGCGGCCAAGCGCCTGGAAGATCGGCGCCGCCTCATAGCCCCATTGGGTCAGCTCATAGACCTGTACCGAAGCAGGCGGGGGGAGCTTTCGACGGACAAGCACCCCCGCCTTCTCGAGGCCCTCGAGCCGCTGGCTCAAGACATTGGCACTAATTCCATTCAGGCTCGTTTTGAGGTCGCTGAAACGGCGGGGTCCCAGCAGCAGTTCGCGGATGAGCGGCATCGACCAGCGCTCGCCAATCAGGTCCATGCCATGAGCAGCCGCACAGGCATCGTCATATCGTCGCCTGTCCTCGTTTCGTCCCGCCTTGGTTAGTTTTTGTAACTTCATAGTTGCAATTTATAACTGGCGTCGTCAATGTTCAAGGCGAATCGAGTCGAAAGCAGGAATAAGGGAGGATTTTCCTCGTGCCCCTCGACCAGACGGCCACCACCGAAATCTCCGCCTTCCGCTGGGTCCCGGACTTCGCCCAGGGCGTGGTTCGCGACATCCGGATCCGCTGGGCGCTCGAAGAGATTGGCCGCCCCTACCGGGTGCGGCTGCTCGATGCGCTCGGCCCCCGCCCGGCCGACTATTTTGCCGACCAGCCCTTCGGACAGGTGCCCTGCTATCGCGACGATGAGGTGGAGCTGTTCGAAAGCGGAGCGATCCTCATCCATCTCGGGCTCGGCGATGAACGACTCCTCCCGTCCGACCCGCATGGCCGCGGCCGCGCCATCAGCTGGCTTGTCGCTGCGCTCAACAGCGTAGAGCCCTTCATCTTCGAACTGGTCGACATCGATATTTTCCGGCGGGGCGAGGAGTGGACGACCCAGCGCCGCCCGCAAGTCGTGGACATGATCGACAAGCGGCTCGGGGCGCTTTCCGATGCGCTCGGCGACAAGCCCTGGTTCGAGGAGAAATTCTCGATCGGCGACCTGATGATGGTCACGGTCCTCAGGGCCCTCAGGCACACGGATATCGTGTCGAACCATCCGCGACTGGCCGACCTCGTCATGAGAGGCGAAGCGCGCCCGGCCTTCCAGGCAGCGCTCCAGGACCAGCTGGAAACCTTCAGGGAGAACGAGCCGAAGGCGGCGTGAACAAGCGAAAGGGAGAGCTTAGATGACCTACTTCGAAGGATTTGTCCTGGCCGTGCCAGAAAACCGCAAGGAAGAATTTCGGCAACATGCCGGCAGCATGTCCGAGCTGTTTCGCGAGATGGGCATAAGGCGCCACGTCGAGGCGTGGGACAGCGATGTCGCCGAAGGCAAAGTGACCGATTTCCGCAAAGCCGTCGAGGCAAAACCCGACGAGAAGGTGGTCTTCTCCTGGTTCGAGTATCCCGACCGCGCGGCCCGCGATGCAGCCAACCAGAAGATGATGTCCGATCCCCGGATGGAGGAGTTGGGCAGCCAGGCGCCGTTCGACGGCAAGCGCATGATCATGGGCGGGTTCGATGCCATCGTCGAGGAAGGAAGCGGACATGGTGGCTATACCGACGGCTTCGTGGTCCCGGTACCCAGGGACAAGGCCGAAGCTTACCGCGACCTTGCCGCGAGGATGGCCAAGAAATTCCGCGAGTTCGGAGCAACGCGCGTAGTCGAGGCCCGGGCGGACGATGTCCCGAGGGGCGAGGTCACCGACTTCTATCGGGCGGTGAAGGCGGAAGACGACGAGGAAGTCGTGTTCTCGTTCATCGAGTGGCCGGACAAGAATGTCCGCGACGAGGCCTGGCAGAAGATGATGAACGACGAGAGCATGAAGCCCGAGGGCGACATGCCCTTCTCGGGACAGCGCATGTTCTGGGGCGGCTTTGATCCGATCTACGACACGGCAAAGGCGAAACAAGCCGCCGAAGCCTGAGGCGGGCGACGGGCAAGGGCCGGCCGGCAGTGCGCAGCAAGCCCTGCCGGCCCGCCCGGGCCGCTCAACCGACCCATCCAGCACGAGGGCATCAACCATGACCGATACCATTACCCAGCCGAAGCCGGCCGAGCCCGCCGAGGCCGGGCGCAACCCGCACGGCAGCCATATCTGGTACGAGCTTTTGACCACCGACGCCGAGGCCGCGAAGTCCTTCTACGAAACGGTCGTCCCGGGTTGGGGGGTGAGCCCGCCAATGGCGGACCATCAGGGCTACCGCCAGATCGCGGCAGGTGACGGCAGCTTTTCCGGCGGGCTGATGGCCCTCAACGACGAGATGATTTCCGGCGGGGCAAGGCCGCTCTGGCTTGGCTATATCGGCGTCGATGATGTCGACGCCTGCGTTTCGAAAATAAGGGAGCGCGGCGGCGAGGTGCACCTCCCGCCGTTCGATATTCCAGGCGTCGGGCGGATCGCGATGGTCGCCGACCCGCAGGGAAATCCCTTCTACGTGATGCGCGGCGCGAGCGACGGGAAAAGCGTGGCTTTTTCCGCCGATGCGCCGGGCCACGTCGCCTGGAACGAGCTTACGACCAGCGACCCTGTTGCAGCCCGGCAATTCTACGGAGAGCTATTTGGCTGGACCAGCGAGGAGTTCATGCCGATGGGCGAGCTCGGCGAATATCGCTTCTTTGCCCACCATGGAACGACGATCGGTGCGGTAAGCGGCTGCACCGAAGGCGTCGAAGTGGGCTGGCGCTACTATATCCGCGTTCCATCCATCAACCGGGCCGTTGAAGCGGTGACGTCGAAGGGCGGCACCATCGCCATGGGACCGATGGAGGTTCCAGGAGGCGATCATATCATCATCGGGCGGGATCCTGCCGGCGCGGAATTCGCGCTGGTCGGCCAATCCTGAGGAGTTCAAGAAATGAACAGCAAAATCGCGAATTGCCTGTGGTTCGACCATGGCGAGGCCCGGAAGGCCGCGGAATTCTACGCTTCGATATTCCCCGACAGCTCGGTCGGCCCGGTCCATAAGGCATCGGCCGATTATCCCGGCGGGCAGGAAGGAAATGAGCTGACGGTCGAGTTCACCCTCCTTGGGCAGCAGTTCATCGGCCTCAATGGCGGCCCCAACTTCAAGCCGAACGAGGCGGTCAGCTTCATGGTGGTCACCGACGACCAGGCCGAGACCGACCGCTACTGGGACGCGATCGTCGGCAACGGCGGCCAGGAGAGCGCCTGCGGCTGGTGCAAGGACCGGTGGGGCTTCTCCTGGCAGATCACGCCGCGCGTCCTGCTCGACGCCACGACCAGCACGGACAAGGCGGCCGCCAAGCGCGCCTTCGACGCGATGATGCCGATGGGGAAGATCGACATCGCCACGATCGAGGCGGCGCTGCGCGGCGGCCGGAGGTCGTTCGCGAGCGGGAGACGTCCCATGTCGAGCACGACGACGTCACTGATCCTGTGGCTCTTCGTCCTCTTCCTCGGCATCTCGTTCGGAGCCGGCGTGTACGAGCAGCGGGTCGTCGTTCCGCGGTGGATCGAGACCACCGCCGATTCCGGCGCGCCGCGCCGGCTAAGTACCCCGATTTCCCGGCCAG
>CAZQLI010000205.1:0-3999 GCA_964594145.1 uncultured Sphingomonas sp.
GCCGAGACCCTCGAGCGCGTCTGCATCGAGACCGTCGAAAGCGGCAAGATGACCAAGTACCTCGCGCTCCTGGTCGGCCCCGAGCAGGCCTGGATGACCACCGAGCAGTTCTTCGAGGCCATCCGCGAGAATCTCGAAGCGGCAATGACGGCAGAATCCGTCAACGCCTGATCGACTCGAACGGCGCGCCATGCTTCAATAAAACATGGCCGCCGGAATACATATGACACCAGCGCTTAGTGACGCGCTGACTATCCTTGGCGCGGCGGGAATCATCATTCCCGCCTTTGCGCGCTTCAAGATCAACCCCGTCATCGGGTTCATCCTCGTCGGCATCATCGCCGGCCCATTCGGCCTCGGAGCGCTGGTCGAGCGCTATCCCTGGCTTGAATGGATATCGATCACCGAGCCCGAGGGGATCGCGCCCTTCGCCGAGCTCGGCATCGTCCTCCTCCTTTTCACCATCGGGCTGGAACTGAGCTTCCGCCGCCTCGTCGCGATGCGCAAGATGGTGTTCGGGATCGGCTTTGCCGAAATGGCCTTCACGGCCCTCCTCATCGGCGGCTTCCTCGTCGTGGTCGACTGGCCGACGAGGAGCGCGATGTGGCTTGCGCTCGCGCTTGCCATGTCCTCGACCGCGCTGGTCCTTCCGATCAGCGGGACCCAGAGCGCCGTCGGGCGGGCGGCACTTGCAATGCTCCTGTTCGAGGACCTGGCGCTGGTACCCATGCTCTTCTTCATCGGCGCGTCGGGTGGAGCCGAAGCCGGGGCCCTGTGGACCGTCGCGGTGCAGGGTGCGATCGTCATCGCCGCGATCCTGCTCGTCGGCCGCTTCCTGCTGACCGGCCTATTCGCCCAGGCGGCGAGATCGAAAAAGCCCGAGCTGTTCCTCGCCATTTCGCTGCTGGTGGTGATCCTTGCAGCGACGGTGACCGCCTCGACCGGCCTTTCCCCGATCATGGGCGCACTCGTCGCGGGCCTCGTCATCGCCGAGACCGAGTATCGCAACGAGGTCGAGGTGGTGATCGAGCCGTTCAAGGGGCTGGCGCTCGGTATCTTCCTCATCACCGTCGGCATGCGGATCGACCTCGCCGAGCTGGTCGACCAGTGGCCGACACTGCTCGGGGCCCTGGCCGCGGTGCTGGTGGTGAAGTCTTTGGTGACCGGCATCCTCTTGCGGATTGCCGGGGCCCGCCCGGGAGTTGCTGCCGAGACCGGCGTCCTCATGGCCAGCCCCTCGGAAACGACCCTGATCGTCCTCGGCGCCGCCGGTCTTGCCGGCATCCTTTCCGCCGAGACGGTGAGCTTCTGGTCGGCGGCTACCGCGATCGGCCTTACCATCACTCCGCTCCTGGCGAGCCTCGGGAGCGCCATGGCGAGAAAGGTCGACCAGGCCGCCCTTGCAACAGACAACCATGGCCCGACCGAAGGAAAGACCATCATATTCGGGTTCGGCCGGGTCGGGCAGATGGTCGCCGACATGCTTATCCAGCATGATCGCCCCTATCTTGCGATCGACAGCGACGTCGACGGGTTCGTCACGTCAAGAAATGCCGGCTATTCGGTGCTTTACGGCGATGTCTCGAGACGCGAACTCATCGAGAAGCTCGACCTCGACCGGGTCGCAGCGGTGGTGCTGACGATGGATGACCCGGTGCTGACGGCGAGGATCGTTCGCAAGCTCAGGACCGAATATCCCTCGCTCCCGATCATCGCCAGGGCAAGGGACAAGGACCATGCCGCCGCGCTCTACCGCGCGGGCGTCAGCGACGCGGTGCCCGAGACGCTGGAAGCCTCGCTCCAGCTGAGCGAAGCCGTCCTGGTCGACATCGGCGTTGCAATGGGGCCGGTAATTGCCTCGATCCACGAGAAGCGCAGCGAGCTTCGCGCCGACATCATGCAGGCCGGTCAGCTGGAAGTTGAGCCAAGCCTCGGCCGGCGCCGCCTCCGCGACGCTGGCCACGCGGCTTAGGCAGCTTTCGAGAGAGCCTCCCGGACTGCCTCGAGCGCGTCCTTCGCCCGTTCACCGTCGGGGCCGCCGCCCTGGGCCATGTCCGGGCGGCCGCCTCCGCCCTGCCCGCCGAGCGCCGCGACCGCGGCCTTGACGAGGTCGACCGCCGAGACCCTGGCCGAGAGGTCGCCGGTGACGCCGACCGCGACGCTGGCGCGCCCGTCGTTGACCGCCACCAGCGCTGCAACGCCAGAGCCGAGCCGCTGCTTCATCCCGTCGACCTCGCCGCGGAGCCCCTTGGGATCCAGCCCCTCGACCACCTGGCCAAGGAAGGCATGGCCACCGACCGTCTCGGGACCTGCGGCGTCCGAGCGGCCGCCGCCGCCCATGGCAAGCGCCTTCTTCGCCTCGGTGAGCTCCCGCTCGAGGCGCCGGCGCTCCTCGACCAGCGCTGCGACCCGCGATGGCACCTCGTCGGGCGATGCCTTCAGCGATGCAGCCGCCTCGCGCAGCTTCTCGTCGCGGCTCGAAAGCCACTGCCGGGCGCCCTCGCCGGTCAGCGCCTCGATCCGGCGAACGCCGGAGGAGACCGCGCTTTCGGCGATGATCTTGAATAGCTGGATGTCGCCCGTTGCAGAGACGTGGGTTCCGCCGCAAAGCTCCACCGAATAATGGCGGTCCTCGCCCTGACGGCCCATCGAGAGGACCCGCACCTCGTCGCCATATTTTTCGCCGAACAGCGCGAGCGCGCCGGACTGGACGGCTTCCTCCGGGGTCATCAGCCGGGTCAGCACCGGCTCGTTGGCCCGGATCTCGGCGTTCACGTCGGCCTCGATCTCGGCGATTTCCGCAGCGCTCAAAGCCTTGGGATGCGAAAAGTCGAAGCGAAGCCGGTCGGGTGCAACGAGGCTTCCCTTCTGGGTGACATGGCCGCCGAGCCGGTTGCGGAGCGCGGCGTGGAGCAGGTGCGTCGCGCTATGGTTGGCGCGCGTGCGCAGCCGGCGCTCGACGTCGACCTGCTGGTGAAGTGTCTCGCCGACACTGAGCTCGCCGCTTACGACTTTCGTCCGCAGTGCGTGGAGCTTGCCAAGCGGCTTCGACGTGTCCTCAACTTCCCCGCGGAACCCCTTGAGAGAGGTGAGGATCCCAGCGTCGCCGACCTGCCCGCCGCTCTCCGCGTAAAAGGGCGTCTGGTTGAGGAGCAGGGTAACGGTCTCGCCTTCCGAGGCCTTCTCTACCCGCTCGCCGTCCTTGAGGATCGCCAGCACGACTCCCTCACCCTGGTCGCCGCTGTAACCGGTGAACTCGGTGGCGCCATGCTCCTCGGCAAGGTCGAACCAGAGTTCGTCGGACGCCTTTTCGCCCGATCCCTTCCAGGCAGCCCGGGCAGCGGCCTTCTGCTCGGCCATGGCAGCGTCGAAACCGGCCCGGTCGACCTTGAGCCCGCGGGCGCGGAGCGCGTCCTCGGTAAGGTCATAGGGGAAACCATAGGTGTCATAGAGCCGGAACGCCGTTTCGCCGGGAAGCGTCCCGCCTTCCTCGAGGTCCGAGGTCGCCTCGTCGAGCAGCCTCAGGCCGTTCGACAGGGTCTGGCGGAACCGTGTCTCCTCCTGGAGAAGCGTCGCCTCGATCAGCGGCTGGGCACGGACCAGCTCGGGATAGGCGCTGCCCATCTCGGAAACGAGGCCGGGCACCAGCCGGTGCATGAGCGGCTCCCTGGCGCCGAGGATATGGGCATGGCGCATCGCCCGACGCATGATTCGGCGGAGGACATAGCCCCTCCCCTCGTTGGCCGGGAGGACTCCGTCCGCGACGAGGAAACCCGATGCGCGCAGGTGATCGGCGATCACCCGGTGGGAAGCCTCGGAATCACCTTCCGCGCGCGTGCGGGTCAGTTCCTCGCTTTGGGCAATGAGCGCCTTGAACGTGTCGGTGTCATAATTGTCGTGAACCCCCTGGAGCACCGCAGCAATGCGCTCGAGCCCCATGCCGGTATCGATGCTCTTATTGGGCAGTTCGGAGACGACCTCGCCGGCTGCCTGCTCATA
>CAZQLI010000206.1:0-3970 GCA_964594145.1 uncultured Sphingomonas sp.
GCGCCCGAGCTGCTGCCTTCATCGCGTTCACTTCGGCGAAGACATAGGGCGGCAGGCGGCGGATGCGGTAGAAATCCTCGGTCATGTCCAACCATGACGTCGATGCTGCACTGCGGCAACCCTATCTGTCATAGGCCGGGAGCTTGAGGCCGCGGGCAATGGCCGCCGCCCGAAGCGAGAAACCTGCAAGGCCGGCGACCAGCGCTGCAAGGGCGGGAGGCGCGGCCGCGAGGGTGAGGATCACCAGCAGCCCGGCAGCAAGCGCTGCTGCAGTCACGTAAAGCTCGGGTCGCATGAGGATCGATGGCTCGCCCGCAAGGACATCGCGGATGATGCCGCCGACGCAGGCAGTCATCACCCCCATGGCGAAGGCGGGGACGGGCGCCACCGCATAGTTGAGGGCCTTTGCAGCACCATAGGTCGCATAGGAGGCAAGACCGACCGCGTCGAACCACAGCAGCGCCCGCTCCGCAGCTGCCTTTTTCGACAGGAACCAGACCCCGAGCGCAGCACCGATGCAGATGAGAAGCGTTCCGTTGGTATGCACCCAGAAGACCGGTGCACCGATGAGCAGGTCGCGCAGGGTTCCGCCGCCGACGCCCGTAATCACCGCGAAGAAAATGAAGGTGACCAGCGTCTGCTTTTTCTCGGCGGCGAGTAGCGCGCCAGAGACCGCGAAGACGCCAATGCCGACATAGTCGAGCATGACGAGCGCGTCGGGCAGGATCTCAGGCGGGTTCATATTTCAGCATCGCCTATGGATTGCATCGCGTTCGGCTGCAATGACGAGTATGAGGGTGATGGCGATGAGCGACGACACGACGACGACCATACCGACCATGGAGGACTGGCAGCACTGGGCGCTGGTCATGGCCCGTGCGAACCAGATGATCATGGAGGCCTGGGCCGACAATCTTGCCCGCGGCAAGCAGCTGCCCGGGTTCGGTCTTCCGGTCGGCGAGGTCAACAGCGATCCCATGGCCTGGATGACGGCTGGGGCGGAGGCCTGGTCGAAGGGCCTCGAGGGCTGGAGCAAGGTGCTCGGCCATTATGCCTCTGCCGGGGAAGCGCGGGACCGCCGCTTCGCCTCTCCGGAATGGAAGGAAGACCCGATCTTCGACACGGTGAGGCAAAGCTATCTCGCGATCAGCGACCGTCTGCTCGGCACGGTCGAAGAAATAGAGGGCCTGGACGAGCCGGCCCGCAAGCGGCTGCGCTTCGCCACCCAGAATTTCGTCGACGCGATGAGCCCCGCCAATTTCGTTGCCACCAATCCCGAGGTGATGAAGCGGACGATGGAGACGAGGGGCGACAACCTCCTCGCCGGCCTCAAGAACATGCTCGAGGACATCAGCAAGGGGCAGGTGACCCAGAGCCCCGAAGGCGCTTTCGAACTCGGCAGGGACCTCGCCACCACGCCCGGCAAGGTCATCTACGAAACGCGCCTGTTCCAGCTGATCCACTATGCCCCCGTGACGGAGCAGCTGCTCGAAACCCCGCTCCTCATCTTCCCGCCGTGGATCAACCGATTCTACATTCTCGACCTCACGCCAAAGAAGAGCTTTGTTCGCTGGTGCGTAGAGCAGGGCATCAGCCTGTTCATGGTCAGCTGGAAATCCGCCGACGAGACGATTCGCGATATCGGGATGGACGATTATTCCGGTGCGCAGGAAGAGGCGATCGACATCGTCTGCGACCTGCTCGGGGTCGAGGCGGTCCATAGCATCGGCTATTGCGTCGCCGGGACGACGCTCGCCGCGACGCTCGCCTATCTGTTCGCCGAGGAGAAGGCCAATAAGGTCGCGAGCGTCACCTTCCTGACGGCTCAGGTCGACTTCGAGGACCCCGGCGACCTCAAGCTGTTTGTCGGCGACGATGTCATGGCGACCCTGAAACAGCTGACGAAGGAAAGCGGCGTGCTCGATGGCCGGGTCATGGCCGCGACCTTCAACCTGCTTCGCGGCCGCGACCTCATCTGGAACTACGTCGTCAACAATTACCTGCTGGGGAAGGAGCCGGCGCCCTTCGACCTGCTCCACTGGAACAGCGATGTCACCAATCTTCCGGGCGAGTGGCACCGCGACTATCTTGACCGGCTCTACCGCCAGAACCTCCTGGTCAAGCCTGGCGCGATCAGCATCAAGGGGGTCCCGATCGACCTTCGGAAGATTACCACCCCCGCCTATGTGCAGGCCGGCCGCGAGGACCATATCGCGCCGGCGCCGAGCGTCTGGAAGCTGATGAACATCCTTGGCGGGCCCAAGCGGTTCGTGCTTGCCGGCTCGGGCCATATCGCCGGCGTGGTGAACCCGCCGGACGCGAACAAATACCAGTATTGGACGAGCGACGAGCCAGCTTCGACCCTCCAGGAATTCATTGCCTATGCCGAGGAGCATAAGGGTAGCTGGTGGCCCGACTGGATCGCCTGGCTGAAGGGCCTCGGCAACAAGACGGTTAAGGCCGAGGGCGCGCGGATTCCGGGCGAGGGCAAGCTGAAGCCGATCGAGGACGCGCCCGGCCGCTATGTCAGGGCCCGCTGACGCCGGCGTTTCAATCCGCATCGCCCGGCCTTCCGAATGGCGGGCACTGCACGATATCCAGCGCAGGGCCTCGCTGGCACTCGATGAATATCGCGAGCAGCTGACGGCCCATCCCGAGGCAATCGACCTTCCCTTCGAGCAGGTCGAGAATGGTTCGGTGATTGTTGCCGTGGCCGATGGCCGGCTGGCGGGCTTTGCCGCGGTCCTGATCGAGAATGGCCAGGCCGAGCTCGACGGGCTGTTCGTAGAGCCTGGCTTATGGGGCATGGGCATCGGCACCGCGCTCGTCACCGAGGCAGTACACCAGGCCCGCCGGCACGGGCTGGCGTTGATGGTGACGGCCGGCCCATCGGCCCGGGGCTTCTACGAGAAGTGCGGATTTGCGGTCGAATGCGAGACCGGGACGAGGTTCGGCCCGGCGCTTCGCATGTCAAACTAGCTCCTTGGCAATCCAGCCAGGGATCAGCAGTTCTGGTATTTCCAGTGGCGGCGCTTTCCCTCGCCGAGCCACTCGATCGCGGTGGCGATGCGCTTCGCACGCGTCTGGTCCTGCCTGGCCTCGGCGATCCACTGGAGATAATCGCGGCGGGCCGAGGGCGGAAAGCCTTCCAACACTTTCTTCGCGGCCGGGTTCGCCTCGAGAGCCGCTGCAAAGTCCGGGTGGAGGCGGGGCTCGGGCCTTTCCTGTTTCGGCTTGCGGGGAGCAGGGGCAGTCGCGGCAAGGGCGACCGACTTTCGAATGAGCCCGTCGAGCTCTTCGTCGGTGGGAAGGTCGGTGACGGAAGCCAGCCGCCCGAACTGGCCCATCGCCTCGCTTGCCTTGTCTCCCCCGATCTCCTCGCCGCGCCAGAAGTTCAGTGCGGCGTGGGCCTTGAAGGCGGCCATGACGAGGAGAATGCGGCCGCCGATGGTGAAGGCCGGCGCCCCCCACTTGATGCTTTCCTCGGCGTCGGGCGCTGCCTCGTGAACCCGTTCGCGGATTTTCGCCAGGATCGGCCGCGCGAAGGGCTGCGCCTTCGCGATATAGGCGTCGATCCGTGGCTCCCGGTTCAAATGAAGCCCCCGCCGAGCATCAGCCGGACCACCCCGATGACGATGACCAGCAGGTTGAGGTTGCGGCCGGCCTTGCCTTGCGCGGCCTGGCCGACGCCGGCGCCGATGATGGCGAGCGGGATGATGAACCAGTTGGCCCATCCAAGAAACGGTATGAAGGCGATGGCCGCACAGACCAGCGCAATCACTCCGATCACAAGCGAAACGAAGTTCAGCATCTCCTGTCCCCCAGAAATGGCGATGGGCGGCTTAGCATCAATTATCCTGGCTGTCCCCGCCCGCTGGCCACGGCCGGGAACGAGTGGACGCAAGCTGCCCGCCGGCGTGCAAACCGGACCGGTTTGAGCTTCGCCCAAGGCCGCGCTAGAGCGCGCTGC
>CAZQLI010000207.1:0-3907 GCA_964594145.1 uncultured Sphingomonas sp.
CGTGCGGGTGATATTTACCCATGACGTCGCCGACGATGCGGCTCGACTTGCGGTAGGGCTTGCCGGCGACATAGCCGGCTTCCTGGCAGGCATGAAGGATCCTGCGGTGAACCGGCTTCAGCCCGTCGCGCACGTCGGGCAGGGCCCGGCTGACGATGACCGACATGGCATAGTCGAGATAGCTGGTCTTCATCTCCTCAACGATGGAGATTGGAGCGATTTCGCCTGCCGGGGGCGTCGGATGTTCGTCGGAGGGAGGCTGGGTAGCCAAGGAGATTCCAGTCGTTTTCTGATTTTGAATGATGCAGTGGAGAATCGCCTGCCAAGGCAGGAGATGCCCCCTGCGGCCACTGCTAGCGGATGAAGCATGCAAGCGCCACCCCCGCGCACGCGCGCGCGTGAGGATTCTGATGGTTCAAACAGGGTTCAGGGCCTTGACGCCATTGGCGCTTTTCGTGAGGCGGCTTCGGGATTATGGGGCACGCCGGCATCCCTAGCCAATTGCCGCCGGTCCTTTACCCCGGGACCGGCATTAGGAGACTGGAATGAAACTGACCCCAACCGTTGCCGGCCTGCTGGCCCTTTCGGGCAGCCTCGTGCTCGCAGGTCCCGCCGCGGCTCAATATGGTTCGGCCGCCCCGGCGCCGAAGACCCCGGCCACCACCGCGCCGGCCCCGGCCGAAGACAATGCGAACCAGCCCAAGGTTTCCAAGGACGCCCACAAGGAAATCCTCGCGCTCCAGACAGCGGTGAACGCCAAGGACGCCGCGGCGATCCCGGCGGCGCTGGCAGCGGCCCAGGCAAAGGCCAAGACCAACGATGATCGCTACGTCATCGGCAAGTTGCAGCTCAAGGCAGCGGTCGACGCCAATGACACGGCGGCGATGCAGCAGGCAATCAGCGCCGTCATCTCCTCGGGCTTTGCACAGCCCGCGGAGCTGCTCCCCCTCTACACCAGCCTCGGCAAGCTCCAGTATAATGCCAAGTCCTTCGACCAGGCGAGCGCATCGCTCGAGCAGGCGCTCCGCATCGATCCCAACAACGTCGACGCGATGGTGGTGCTCGCCGAGAGCCGCAATGCGCAGGGCAAGGCGGCCGAGGGCGTGACCCTCATCCAGAAGGCGATCGCCATTGAAATCGCCGCCGGGCGGAAGCCCGACGAGAATTGGTATAAGCGGGCGGTGAAGCTGGCATATGACGCCAAGCTTCCCAACACCTCGGACGTCGCGCTGCAGTGGGCAACGGCTTTCCCGACCACTGCCAACTGGCGCGAGGTCATCCGCCTCTACCAGATCGGCAGCCAGCAGGACGACGCATCGCTGATCGATTCGATGCGGCTGGCCCGCGCTGCCGGCGCGCTCCAGGGTGAAAGCGACTATTATCGCTACACCAATACGCTCGTCTCGAGGGGCTATGCCGGCGAGGCCAAGGCGGTTCTCGAAGAGGGATTTGCCTCCAAGGCGATCGACAAGAGCCGCGCGACCTTCAGCCAGCTCTACGCTCTTGCGTCCAGCCGGTCGCAGGGCGACCGCGCATCGCTCGGCGCCTCGGCCACGGCGGCCAAGGCAGCTCCCGACGCGAAGAAGGCGATGTCCACCGCCGATGCCTATCTTGGATATGGCGACTTTGCGGAAGCCGCGGATCTTTATCGCGTCGCGCTCACCAAGAGCGGCGTCGACAAGGACCTTGCCAATCTTCGCCTCGGGATGGCGCTGGCCGGTGCCGGCGACAAGGCCGGCGCGACGGCAGCGCTCAACGCCGCGGGCGGGGCCCAGGCGGGCGTTGCCAAGCTCTGGCTCACCTATCTCGCCACCAAGGGCTGAAACGTGACCCGGTAAGGGTTTCAGGGGCGCCTGGCGGCCATCGCCTGGCGCCCCTTTTTCCTGTCCCGAATTGGGATGGTTAACGCGCCCCCACTGTCACGCCCGCGCGTGAGGCCGCAAGGCTTGGTCGCATTTGGCTTTGGGATGGGAACAAGGTGCGGTTCGACGACCGGCTTAGAACGGTGATGATGCAACCGGTCGCGGACGCCCACGACCGGACCGTTCGCTGGCGCAAGCTTGTCGATCTCCTGTCCCGCCCGCACGACGACATTGATCCCGCCCTGCTCGAGGCCGCGCTGACCATGGTCCAGTCCGGCCTTCGCGACGTTCCAAAGGCGGTCCGCGCAGCGACCGTCCGAAGCATCGCCGGCAGGGCCGCCGAACCACGGCTGGTCGCCGTGTTCGCCGCCGACCGGCTCGAGGTCGCGGCGCCGTTGCTTGCCGCTGCTCCCCTCGACGAGGCGGGTTGGGCAACGGTCCTTTCAGCAGCGAGCAGGGAAGTGGCGGCCTTCGTCGCATCGCTTCGCGGCGACAGCCTGGTCGAGAGCAGGCCTTCGACCGAACCCGAGCTGCCTGAGGCCGTGGAGGGCCCGCCCTCGATCGGCGAGATGGTCGCCAGGATCGAGAAAGCGAAGAGCCGGCGCGAAGCCGCGGCCGACCAAAAGCCGCACGACGAGGAGCAACCGCACGAGCCTCTTCCAGCCGTTTCTCCTCCCTCGACGCCGGGAATGTTCCGATGGGAATGTGATCCTTCCGGGCAGATCGCCTGGGTGGAGGGCGCGCCGCGGGGCGCGCTCATTGGGCGCAACCTTCCCGGGGGCGAAGGGGCGCCGCGTGAATTGGTCCGTGCATTTGCCGATCGCCTTCCGTTCGAGGATGCGGCTCTCGCGCTTCCGACACCGGCACTGGAAGGCGACTGGCGGCTGAGCGGCATCCCGGCCTTTTCGCCGTCCGACGGTCGCTTTCTCGGCTATCGCGGCATTGCCCGGCGCGAAGGGACGGTTCCGGCGAGCCAGCCCGCGCCAGCATCCGCTCCCGCCGATACCGACGCGCTTCGCGAGACCATCCACGAGATCAAGACCCCGCTCAACGCAATCATCGGCTTCGCCGAGATCATCGACGGCCAGTATCTTGGCCCGGCGCATCGCAATTACCGTCAAAGGGCAGCCGAGATCGTTGGCCAGGCCCGCATGCTTCTTGCAGCAATCGAGGACCTCGACTTTGCAGCAAGGCTGCAAAGGGGGGAGGGCGGCCGTGCGCCCTGCGAGCTCGCCGAGATACTGCCGCCGATCGCCGAGAAATTCGCGAACCAGGCGCTCGCGCGCGACGTCAGGCTGCGGATCGTCACCTCGCTTGGCCTGTTGCGCTGTGCCATCGAGCCGGCCCTCGCGGCCAAGCTCCTCGAGCGACTGATCGGCGCCGCGGTCGAGGCTGCACCCGACGGACAGCAGGTCGAGGTGGATGTCCGGGACGCCGGGAAGCAGCTCGTCATCTCGGTCACCCGTCCATTGTCGACCCGGCATCTCAGCGACGAGGAAGTGATGGACCCTGCCGTCCAGGGCGACGGCGAAACGGCCTCCCGCCTTGGTCTCGGCTTTACCCTGAGGCTGGTCCGGGGGCTTGCAAGGCTTGCGGGCGGCGACCTCAAGCTTGGCCCAGCGGAGTTCCAGCTGCTCATCCCGGCTGCACGGGACTGAATAGCGCCTGACTCCCGAGAGGAGTGGGCCGGATCCATGAAATTCATGCAATCCTGCTCAAAGGATGTGCGAACTGTGACAGTTAGCAGACCTTTGGTTTTGTCCATAAAGCATTGAAAATAATAGCAAAATGCTGGTGGGCCCGGCAGGATTCGAACCTACAACCAAGCCGTTATGAGCGGCCAGCTCTACCGTTGAGCTACAGGCCCCACCAGGCCCGTCATGGTCCCCGGCCATTTTCACCGGAGAAAACGGGTCCCAAGGGGTTCGCGGGCAGGGCATGTGCCGGCCCGCCGAACCGATAAATGGTCGGGGAGACAGGATTCGAACCTGCGACCCTCTGCTCCCAAAGCAGATGCGCTACCAGGCTGCGCTACTCCCCGACTG
>CAZQLI010000208.1:0-3884 GCA_964594145.1 uncultured Sphingomonas sp.
GACGTGTTCCACTAGGGCCTTGCCGAGCGGACAGGCCTCAGCCTCGGGACGATCGTCATCATCGTCGGAGCTGCTGTGCTCCTGTTATGGATCCCGCTCCGACAGCGGCCTGGAATTGGTACCATCAGCAATGTCTTCATGATCGGCATCGCCGCCGACGTGGGACTGTGGCTGATTGAGCCGGCGACTTCGCTTGCAGCCGGCTGGGCGATGCTGCTGACCGGTATCTTCCTCAACGGCGTGGCCGGAGGGGCCTATATCGGGGCCGGCCTCGGGCCTGGACCCCGCGACGGGCTGATGACTGGCTTCGTCGCCCGCACCGGCGGCTCGATCCGCCTTGTCCGGACCGTCATCGAGGTCCTGGTCGTCGCCGCCGGCTGGGCGATGGGAGGGACGCTGGGAATCGGGACCGTGCTTTATGCCGTTGCAATCGGCCCGATCCTCCACCGGATGCTTCCGGCCTTCACAATCCCGGATGCACCGGTTCCAAATGCCCCGTGCCCGGAGCCCTGCGCTCAGCTGCGCTGACGGGCCGCCTCGACCGCTTCGTTCAGCTGCTCATAGCCGACGGCCGAGTTGATGACCCGGTTGCCGATGACGAACAGCGGGGTCCCGGTCGCACCAAGCTGGCTCGCAAAGGTCATGTTCGCCCTCAGCTCGGCCTCCTGGGCCGGGTCATTGGCGGGCTCGGGCGGGATGCCGGCGACCTTGGCCGCTTCGGCGATCGTCTGGGCCCCCGGCCGCCCGGCCGCGTAAAGCGCGTCGTGGAAGGGGCCGAACTTGCCGGCCCTGGAAGCTGCAAGGCTGACCCGGGCCGCCTCGACGCTCTCCGGCCCGAGGATCGGCAGTTCGCGGAACACAACCCTCAGGTCCTTGTTCTCGGCGAGCAGCCGCTCGATATGGGGATTGCTCGCCCGGCAATAGCCGCAGGCATAGTCAAAGAAATAGGTGAGGGTGACCCTGGGCTTTTCCGCGCCCTTCCAGCTCGAATGGAACGGGGTTTCAAGCCTTGCCCGGATTGGCTCGATCGCGTCCGCAAACTGCCTTTCGCGGAAGGCTTCGCCCGCCTCGACGATGATTTCGGGCTTGGACACGAGCGTCTCGCGGACCAGCCGTTCGCCGAACAGCGATGGGCCGGCGAGGAGGATTCCGGCACCGGTAAGCGCTGCACCGATCACGCCGCCCGCGATTGCCGCGATCCACGGCGCCCGATTATTGTCAGTCACGCTTTTTCTTGTCCTTTTTCAGCGCATTTTCGGACACCATGGCGATATCCTGCGCCCGAAGATAGTCCGGAGTTCCCTGGGGCAGGCCGGCCATCGCCATGCGCGCGCTGGCAAGCGCCAGCTTGTCCTTCCCTTCAAGATTGCTGCGCTCTGCGGTCGCAAGGGCGGCACGGGCTGAATCGCCCTCGCGGTCATAGATGATCCCCAGCTGGTACCAGGCGAAGGGATTGTCATTGTCGCGGTTGACCGCGTTCTTCAGGACCTGCTTGGCCTCGGCGAAGTTCTTGCGGTCTTCAGAGGCGATCAGCGCATGGCCGAGCATGACCGCGATCATCGGCATGTTCGGCGCATTTGCGACAGCCTCCCTCAGAGGAACGATTGCCTCCTTCGGCTTGCCGCCCTCGAGCAGGATCTGGCCCTTGAGCTCGAGGAAGAAGGGGTCTTCCGGGTTGGTCGCCAGCAGGGCGTCGGCCTCGGCATTCGCTTTTTCGGGATAGGCGCCCAGGTGATAGGCATAGGCCCTCGCATAATGGGCCGGGACGCTCTGGTCGCTTTCCGGATAATATTTGGTCGCTTCCCTCGGTGTCACGAAACCGATGAGCTTGGCCTTGACGCGCTGGAAGCGGGCCTCGATCGCGGGATCGGTCCGCCGGTTCCACGCCGGATCCTTGGTATAAAGCTCGGTCAGCGAGGCAATACGCTCGCTCGAGAGCGGGTGCGTCCGGTCGTAGCTGTCCTTGGCGTAGATGGCGAGCCGGTACTCCTGGTTCTGGAGCTTTTTGAAAAACTCGATGCTGCCCCGTCCGCTGATCCCCGCCTTCGAGAGATAGGAAGCGCCTGCAAGGTCAGCGCTCGATTCCTGGGCTCTTGTGAAGGCGAGGAAGGTGCCGAGCGCGGCCTGCTGGCCGGCGGCCATGATCCCCATGCCGGCATCGGCCGCGCCCGCGGCGATTGCTGCGGCGGCGATGACCAGGCTGAGAAGCGAGATGCCGGTCGCCTGCTTGGCACCGTCGTAGATCCTCAGGGCGTGGCCGCCTGCAACGTGGCCGAGCTCGTGGGCGATGACGCCCTGGAGCTGGTTGGCATTGTCGGACTGGGCGAGAAGGCCGCTATGGATATAGACGACCTGCCCCTGGGCAACGAAGGCGTTGATCTCCGGGTCGTTGACCAGCACGACCTTGACGCTGTTCGGGTCGAGCCCGGCCGCCTCGATCAAAGGGTCGCTAAGCTGCTTGAACAGCAGTTCGGTTTCGCTGTCGCGAAGGATCGACTGGGCAAGGGCGGGCTTTGCTGCCGCAAAGAACAGCAGAATGCCGACCATCAGGAGCCGGATCAGGCGGGTCATGCCGCCATGTCCCATCGAATCCCTGAACAGTAAATGAAAACCGGCCCGGCGGTGCGTTGCACGGGCCGGTTTCATCGGCGGAATGCCCCTTTTACCCGAAGGTACGCTGCCACCAGCCGCGACGCGGCTCGGTCGGAGCGTCCTCGTTGCTTGGCTCCGGCGTCGCCGCGGGCTCGCCCGCCGGCTCCGCTGCGGCGGCCGCCACCTTGCGGCTCCGCGGCTTCCTCGCGGGCTTGGCCTCGGGGGTTTCCTCGGCCGCGGCCGGTTCAACCTCCTCTTCGGCCTTCTTCTTTGCACGGCTCCGGCGCTTGGGCTTGTCCCCGGCCCTGGCCTCGGGTTCGGCTTGCAATTCCGCTTCCGCGACCGGCACGGTTTCGGCCGGAGGCGCTTCTGCGGCAGCGGGCTGGTCTTCCTTCTGCTCGCCCTGCGCCTCTTCGAGCTTCTTCCTCGCTCTCGGGCGCCTGCGGCTCTTGGGCTTTTCCTCCTCGGGCGATTCCGCGCTCGGCAGGACAGGTTCCTCGGTCAGCGGGAGATCGGCCATGGGCGGCGTTTCCGGAGAAATTTCCGCCCCGGCCTCGGTCTCGGCGGCGGCTCCCTTGGCGCCGCGCCCGCGGCCGCCGCGGCGGCGGCGGGACTTGCGTTCCTCGTCACCACCGGCCTCCTGCTCGGCCTGCTCCTCGCTACCCAGGGCTTCGGCTTCGACCGGTTCCTCTGCGGTTTCCGGAAGATGCTCCCCTTCCTCGCCAGCCTCGACCAGCTCGCCCTCGCGGCGGCGGCCACGGCCGCCGCGGCGACGGCGACGGCGGCGACGACGGCCGCCATCGGCTTCCTCGTCGCTCCCGGCGCGGACTTCGGCCTCTTCGGCCTCGGCCTCCGCCTCATCTTCCTCCGGGAGATACTCGTCTTCCTCTTCCTCGATCAGGACCGGCCGGGCGGGACGCTCCCTGACCTGGGGCCGGGGACCCGAGCTCTCGACCGTCATCCGGGCGCCTTCGAACAGCTCGTCGATGGCGACCTCTACAGAAACGCCGTAGCGCTCCTCGATCTCGGCAAGTTCTGCCCGCTTGCGGTTGAGCACATAGATGGCCGCTTCGCTTCCGGCCCGCAGCAGGATCCTGTCGCCCCGGCCGCGCGCGGCCTCGTCCTCGATGATGCGCAGGGCCGACCGGCCGGCCGAGGAAGCAGTCCGCATGAGGCCGGTGCCCTCGCAATGGGGACATGCCTTGGTCGATGCCTCGAGCACGCCGGTGCGAAGTCGCTGGCGGCTCATCTCCATCAGGCCGAAGCCGGAGATCCTCCCGACCTGGATCCGC
>CAZQLI010000209.1:0-3754 GCA_964594145.1 uncultured Sphingomonas sp.
GACCTTCTTCATGGCGACCGGCTTCCACGGCTTCCATGTCATCGTCGGCACCATCTTCCTCACCGTCTGCCTGATCCGTGCCTACAAGGGTGATTTCACGCCCAAGCAGCATTTCGGGTTCGAAGCGGCCGCCTGGTACTGGCACTTCGTCGACGTGGTCTGGCTGTTCCTCTTCGTCTCCATCTACGTGTGGGGCGGCTGGGGCGCGCCGACACACGGCTGATGGTCGAGGCGCCGTCCAGCGGCGCCGCGCCGTCGCTGGCGGCGGCGTCATTCCAGGGGCTTTGCCCGGCTTGCGGTGCGAGGACGCTGTTTTCAGGCCTCGCCCGCTTCGCTCCGGAATGCGCCTCGTGCGGCCTTGATTTCCAGGGCTATAATGTCGGCGACGGCCCGGCGGCCTTTCTCATCCTCATCGTCGGCGCCATCGTCGCGGGTGGCGCGATCCTCCTCGACCAGATCGTCTCGCCGCCCTGGTGGCTCCACCTCGTCTGGCTGCCGATCGGTGCGGGTCTCACCATTTATGGCCTGAGGGTCGGCAAGGCGGCATTGCTTTACCAGGAACATCGGCACCACGCCCGAGAAGGGAGAACGGCCAGATGATCCGCAGGCTGCCGCTGATCCCGACCATCCTCGTCGGCCTCGCCGTTGCGGTCATGATCGGGCTTGGCGTCTGGCAGCTCGAGCGGCGCGACCAGAAGGAAGCGCTGCTCGAAAGCTACCGGCTCGCTGCCGGCAAGCCCCCGATCACCTGGCCGGTCGTGCCGCCGAAGGAACCGCTTCCGCTGTTCCGGTCGGCGACCGCCAACTGCCTCCAGGTCACGGGCTTCAGGACCGGCGCGGGGCAGAACCTCCAGGGCGAGCCTGGCTTCCTGATCATCGCCGATTGCCGCACCGGCGCCGAGGGACCGGGCCTCGCGGTGGAACTGGGCTGGTCGAAAAATCCCAACGCCGGCCGCGCCTATCGCGGCGGCCTGGTCAGCGGCATCATCGCGCCCGACCGGCAGAACCGGATGCGCCTCGTCGCTGCAACTCCCGGGCCCGGGCTGGTGGCGAGCGCTCCTCCATCGCCCGAGACAATTCCCAACAACCACCTGAGCTACGCGGTCCAGTGGTTCCTGTTCGCTGCGATCGCCGTCATCATCTACGCCCTTGCGCTGAGGCAGCGCTGGCGGCGGGAAGATGCCAATGGCTGAGCTCACCCGGCTCGCCAATGGCCTCACCGTCGCCATCGACCCGATGCCAGGCGCGCAGTCGGCAGCGATCGGGCTCCATGCATTCGTCGGCTCGCGCTCCGAGGCCGACGGCAAGGGCGGCCTCGCTCACCTCGTCGAGCACATGGTGTTTAAGGGCGCCGGCCCGAGGGACGCGAGGGGAATAGCCGAGGCGATCGAGGATGTCGGCGGGTCGCTCAACGCCTGGACATCTCGCGACCAGACATTGTTTCACGCGCGAACGCTTCCGGCCGACGTCGGTCTTGCACTGGAACTCATCGCCGACCTCGTCCGGTCGCCCCGGCTCGATCCTTCCGAGCTTGAACGGGAGAAGCTGGTCATCCTCTCGGAGCTCGGCGAATGCCTCGATGCTCCCGACGATCTCATCCACGACCACCTGTTCGAGGCGGCCTTTGGCGGCCAGCCGCTGGCCCGGCCGGTACTTGGCAAGCAGGAGACCATCACCAGCCTTACCCGCGGTGACTGCATTGGCTGGCTTCAGGACCAGTACCGGCCCGAACGGCTGGTGATCTCGGCTGCCGGGAAGATCGACCCGGCCCATGTGCTGCATCTGGCCGAGGCCCTGTTCGGCGACCTCGAGCGCAAGGCCGCGCCCGCCGTCGAGCCTGCACGATTCCTCGGTGGCGCCCATTCCGACAAGCGATCGGCCGAGCAGACCCACCTGGCGCTTGCCTACCCCGGCGTCTCCGCGGCCGATCCGTCGGCGCCAGCGCTTTCATTATTTGCACAAGCAGTAGGGGGCGGCATGTCGTCCCGGCTTTTCCAGGAACTGCGCGAGGAGCGGGGGCTCGCTTACTCCGTCTACGCCTGGACCCAGGGTTTTGCAGACACGGGCATCTTCGCGGTCAATCTTTCCGCTGACAGGTCCCGGGCTGCCGAGGCCTTCGTCCTGGCCCGCGAAACCATCGAACGTGCCGCGGCCGAGCTGACCCAGCAGGAGCTCCAGCGTGCCCGGGCGCAGGTCGAGGCAGGCATGTTGATGGCGCTGGAGACGCCGCAGGGCCGGGCCGACGCGATGGCGCGGTCGATCGAGATATTCGGGCGCATCATGACCCTCGACGAGATGCTGGGCGAGCTTCGCGCCGTGGATGTCGGCGCCGCCCGTGCTGCAGGGGCGGCGATGCTCGAGGGACCGCGCGCCATTGCCTCCATCGGCGGCAAGCTGGCGGTCGCGGCCTAGGCGCCCTCGCGATGAGCTTCGAGCTGAAGACGATTGTCGCAGAGCCCTGGGAGGACTGGGGTCTCATCGACAGCGGCAATGGCCGCAAGTGGGAGCGTTATGGACCGGTCACGGTGGTCCGGCCGGAACCCCAGGCAATGTGGGAGCCGGCGCTGTCCGAATGGGCGCCGGACGCGAGCTTCCTTCCCGGCTCCGACGAGGAAGGGGGCGGGCGCTGGGTCCGCCACCGCGACCTGCCGAGGGACTGGCCTCTCGCCCGCGGCAACGTCCGGTTCCAGGCAAGCCTGACCCCGTTCCGGCACCTGGCCTTCTTTCCCGACATGGCGCCGCAGTGGGACTGGATGCAAAGCCAGGCGCTCGATGCCGAGGTGCTGAACCTGTTCGGCTATACCGGGGTCGGAACGCTCCTGCTTTCCGAGGCAGGGGCAAAAATGGTCCATGTCGATGCCTCGAAGAAGTCGGTCGAGGGCGGAAGAACCAATGCCAGGCTCTCCGGCCTCGCGGAGCGGCCCATTCGATGGATCGTCGACGATGCAGCAAAGTTCACCGCTCGCGAGGTACGGCGCTCGAGGCGCTACGATGGCATCCTGCTTGACCCGCCAAAGTTCGGGCGCGGGCCGGATGGCGAAATATGGCGGCTGGAAGAACATCTCGCACCGCTGCTTGCCGATTGCCGCCGTCTCCTCGACGCCGACAGCCGGTTCCTGGTTCTCACTGTCTATGCAGTGCGAATGTCGGCGCTGGCGATCGGCGAACTGCTGCTGCAGGTGACCCGGGACCTCGGCGGGACCGTCGAGTGCGGCGAGATGGCCGTGCGCGAAGAGGCCCGTGGGCTCCTGCTGCCGACCGCCATTTTCGCGCGCTGGTGTAACGGCTAGGTCCGGCTCGAGCGGATCGCGGCACCGGTCACGAATGGCGATCCTGCCACGAGGACCAGCGCGACCGCTGCTTCGAGCTTCAGCGCCGAGCTTTCGCCGTCGCCCGTCGCCGCTGCCCCGAAGATCACCAGCGGAACCGCGAGCGGCATCATGAGGAGGCCGGCGAGCGCGCCCGCGCGTGGAAGGCCAGCAGTAAGAGCCGCGACGCTGACGGCGAGGGCGGCGAGGGCGGGGGTTCCGACAGCCAGCGACACGAGCGCTCGGACGAGGCCGTCCCCGTCAAGGCCGACGAGGAAACTGGCCGGAACTGCCGCGACCAGGAGAAGCGGTCCGAAGGCCAGCCAGTGGCCGAGGATCTTTGCCGCTCCAACCGCTTCTTCGGTGCTGCCGCCAAGCGCCAGCTGGTCGAGAAAACCGTCGGCGCGGTCGGGTTCGACCAGGCGCTCGACCGGGAGCATTGCCGC
>CAZQLI010000210.1:0-3733 GCA_964594145.1 uncultured Sphingomonas sp.
GCACCGGGCTCGGAATAGCCCTGGCACCAACGTATCTCGCCGCGGGCGATCTCGGTCAAAAAGCGCTTCTTCTGTTCCTCGGTCCCATATCTGAGGAGGGCTGGGCCGAGCATCGAGATGCCGAAGCTGGTAAGCGGCGGGCGGCAGCCAAGCGCTGCCATCTCTGCCTTCAAAGTCTTCGTCTCGGCGGGATTGAGGCCACCCCCGCCATATTCCTTCGGCCAGTCCGGGACGGTCCAGCCCCTTTCGGCCATCCGCTCGAGCCAGAGACGCTGCGCTTCGCTCTGGAAAGTGAAGTGGCGGCCGCCCCAGCAGAGGTCCTTTTCGCCGCGCATTGGCTGGCGCATTTCAGGCGGGCAATTGGCCTCGAGCCATTCCCGGATTTCAGCGCGAAAACTATCGAGATCGGCCATCAAACTTGCCTCTGTTGCACGAGAGTCCTAGCCCGTTTTGGAACGATACTGGCAGCCCATGCAAGCGGGAGGAAAGCGGTGGATTTTGACCTTACGGAACGTCAGGCTTTCTTCCGTGACCGGGTCCGCCAGTTCATCGACCAGCATGTCCGGCCGCGAGTCGGCGACTATGAAAAGCAGCGCGAATCCGGCGATCGCTGGCAACCGCTCGACCTTATCGACGAGCTCAAGGAAAAGGCCCGGGGCCAGGGGCTGTGGAACCTGTTCATGCCGCCCGGCGAAGGGCTTCCCCATGTCGACGAGAGCTTCCGCTTCGAAGGGGAGCAGCTGACCAACCTCGAATATGCGCTCTGTGCCGAGGAGATGGGCCGCATCGCCTGGTCGTCCGAGCTGTTCAACTGCTCGGCGCCCGATACCGGCAACATGGAAGTCCTCCAGCGCTATGGGACCTATCAGCAGAAGGAGCAGTGGCTGGGGCCACTGATGCGCGGGGAAATACGCTCGGCCTTCCTCATGACCGAGCCCGGCGTGGCCTCGTCGGATGCCACCAATATCGAGTGCAGGATCGACCGGGACGGCGATGACTATGTCATCAATGGCAGGAAATGGTGGTCGTCGGGCGCGGGAGACCCAAGGTGCAAGGTCGCGATCCTGATGGGGAAAACCGACCCGGGCGCCGACCGGCACCGGCAGCAGTCGATGATCCTCGTTCCGATGGACGCGCCCGGGCTCAGCGTCGAGCGCTTCCTCTCGGTCTATGGCTATGACGATGCGCCGCACGGCCACATGGAAATCCAGCTGAAGGACGTTCGCGTCCCTGCCTCGAACCTTCTCCTCGGCGAGGGCCGCGGGTTCGAGATCGCGCAAGGGAGGCTTGGGCCGGGCCGGATCCACCATTGCATGAGGACGATAGGAGCGGCCGAGGAAGCCCTCGACCTCATGTGCAGGCGCCTCCAGTCACGGGTCGCCTTCGGAAAGCGGATCAGCGACCATAGCATCTGGGAGCAAAGGGTCGCCGACGCCAGGATCGAGATCGACTGCACGAGGCTCCTTTGCCTCAAGGCCGCCGACATGATGGACAAGGCCGGGAACAAGGCGGCCAAGGCCGAAATCGCGATGATCAAGGTGAAGGCCCCGAAAATGGCATTGAAGGTCATCGACGATGCCATCCAGGCGTTCGGCGGTGCCGGGGTGAGCCAGGACACGCCGCTCGCCGCAAGCTGGGCCGGAATCCGTACCCTGAGGCTCGCCGACGGACCTGACGAGGTCCACAACCGCTCGATCGCCAGGATGGAATTTGCAAAGCACCCGGAGGAAATCTGATGGGCTGCCCGCGCCTGTTCGACCTTTCCGGCAAGGTGGCGATCGTCACCGGCTCCTCGCGCGGCATCGGCCTTGCGATCGCGGCAGCGCTTGCAGAACATGGCGCCAATGTCGTCATCTCGAGCCGCAAGCAGGACGCCTGTGACGAAGTCGCCAATGCGATCAACGCCCAGCATGGCGATGGGCGGGCGGTCGCAGTCGCCGCCAATATCTCCGACAAGGAAGCCCTTCAGAACCTCGTCGACGAGGCGAAAAGGGCGTTCGGGCGGATCGACATCCTCGTCTGCAACGCTGCCTCCAATCCCTATTACGGGCCGATGGCCGGCATCAGCGACGAGCAGTTCCGGAAAATCCTCGACAATAATGTGCTGGCCAACCACTGGCTCATCTCGATGGTCGCACCCGAGATGGTCGAGCGGCGCGAAGGATCGATCATCATCATTTCATCGATCGGCGGGCTCACCAGCTCGACCGTGATCGGCGCCTATAATATTTCCAAGGCGGCCGACTTCCAGCTGGCAAGGAACCTCGCGGCCGAGTTCGGGCCGAACGGGGTCAGGGTCAACTGCATCGCGCCGGGCCTCGTGAAGACCGATTTTGCACGGGCGCTGTGGGAAGACCCCAAAACCCTAGAGGCAGTCACCCGCTCGACCCCGCTTCGCCGTATCGGCGAACCCCATGAAATTGCCGGCGCTGCCGTCTATCTCGCCTCGCCCGCGTCCACCTTCATGACCGGCCAGGTGATGGTGGTGGATGGCGGCTCGACCATCGGGGTTGGCCTATGACCGGCCGTCTTGCCGGCAAGGTCGCGATCGTGACCGGAGCGGGCTCTGGCATCGGCAAGGCTAGCGTCGAGCTCTTCCGGCGCGAGGGCGCCGAGGTCGTCGGCGCGGATATTCGCGGCGCGGATTTCGAGTGCGATGCCGGGAGCGAGGAGGAGGTGGAAGCGCTGGTTGCCCACACCGTCCAGAAGCATGGCGGGCTCGACATATTCTTCGCCAATGCCGGCATTTCGGGCGGGTTCGACGGGATATTCGACCAGGACGCATCCGACTGGGCCGAGATATTGCGGGTGAACCTCATCGGCCCGTTCCTCGCCGTAAAATATGCTGCTCCAGCGATGAAGCTTCGGGGCGCCGGCTCGATCATCGCCACCGCCTCCGTCGCGGGCTTGCGCTCGGGCGCCGGCGGACCGGCCTATTCGGCGTCGAAGGCCGGGGTCATCAACCTCGTCAAGGTCGCTGCAACCCAGCTTGCCGGCGCCAATATCCGGGTCAACGCCATCTGCCCCGGCCTCATCGAGACCGGCATGACCGAGCTTATTTTCGAGCGGGCGAGGGCCAGGGGCCAGGCGGACCGGATCGGCCAGCTCAACCCGCTGAAAAGGGGCGGCGAGCCGATCGAGATAGCCCGGGCGGCCCTGTTCCTCGCTTCCGGTGATTCCAGCTATGTGAACGGCCAGGCGCTCGCCGTCGACGGCGGCCTTTCCGCTTCCCATCCCTTCAACCATCAATCCTATGGACGGACAACGACATGACCGACGTCATCGACAAGCCCTCGACCAGCCCGATTTCCACCAGCCGCCACGGCGACGTGCTGGTCGTCACTTCGAACAATCCCCCGGTGAACGCGCTCGGCGCTGCCGTCCGCCAGGGCCTGGTTGCGGCAATCGAGCAGGCTGAAGGCGATGATGCGGTGAAGGCGGTGGTTATCCGCTGCGAGGGCCAGACCTTCTTTGCGGGGGCGGACATCACCGAGTTTGGAAAGCCCCCGGTCATGCCCTGGCTCCCCGAGGTCGTCGACAAGATCGAGAACTGCTCCAAGCCGGTGGTCGCCGCGATCCACGGAACTGCGCTCGGCGGCGGGCTCGAAGTGGCGCTCGGCTGCCATTACCGGGTCGCGGTCCGCGACGCGAAGCTCGGCGTTCCCGAGGTGAAGCTCGGCCTCCTTCCGGGCGCCGGCGGGACGCAGCGGCTTCCGCGGGTGGCCGGCGTCCA
>CAZQLI010000211.1:0-3725 GCA_964594145.1 uncultured Sphingomonas sp.
ATCAGCGCGTCGAAATCGGCGTCCGCCGGCGGATCGGCCATCAGCGCGCTGATCTCGTTGAAGCGGTCCATCATGTCGGCGACGGGCCGAACTCCGTCCATCACGTTCTGCTTGACCGTCTTCGAAGGATCGAGCTGGGGCTCCTGCTCGAGATAGCCGACGGTGATCCCCTCGCCCGGCCAGGCCTCTCCCTGGAACTCCTTGTCGCGCCCGGCCATGATCTTCATGAGCGTCGACTTGCCCGAGCCGTTTGGCCCGACGATGCCGATCTTCGCGTCCTGGTAGAACTGCAGGTTGATGCCGTTGAGAACCGGCTTGGGGGCGCCGGGGAAGGTCTTGGTCAGGCCCTTCATTACAAAGCTGTATTGGGCGGCCATTGGGTCGCGATGTCCTTCAGATTGGGGAATTTGAGCGGCAGATAGGGCTCCGCGGCCCCCGCGTCTAGTCGGCTGCCGCGCCAGGGATCGCCGGCTCGCTTACGGGCCTAATCCCGCCCCACCATGCTTTTGGCGTCGGGGAAGCGGTAATCGCAGAACTGGTCGCGAAGCTGCTTCTTGGAAAGCTTGCCAGTGGCCGTGTGCGGCAGCTCGTCGACGAACTCGATCGCGTCTGGAAGCCACCACTTGGCGACCTGCGAGACGAGGTGCTCGCGGATGCGCTCCGCGCAGACGTCGCTCCCCTCGGCACGGACGCAGACGAGCAGCGGGCGCTCGTCCCACTTGGGGTGCGGGATGCCGATCGCTGCAGCCTCGGCAACGCCGGGGCAGCCGACCGCGGCATTTTCAAGGTCGATCGAGCTGATCCACTCGCCGCCCGACTTGATCACGTCCTTCGAGCGATCGGTGATCTGGATCGTCCCGTCCGGGTGCATGGCAGCGACGTCCCCGGTGTCGAACCACTGGTCCTCGTCGGTCGCGTCTTCTTCCGCCTTGAAATAGCGCTTCACCACCCAGGGGCCCCGCACTTCGAGGCGCCCGCTGGACTTGCCGTCGCGGGGGAGGATATTTCCCTCGTCGTCGACCGTGCGGACCTCGACGCCGAAGGGCACCCTCCCCTGCCTTACCGTGTAATCGAGCTGCTGCTGGTCACTAAGCTCGTCCCAGCCTTGGGGCGGCGCGCCGATGCTTCCGATCGGCGATGTCTCGGTCATGCCCCAGGCATGGGCGACCTCGATCCCGCGCTCGCGGAACCACTTGATCATCGCCCGGGGAGCGGCGGAACCGCCGATGGTGACCGATTGAAGGCTTCCGAGGTCCTCGCCGGTCCGCTCGATATGGTCGATCATGCCGAGCCAGATAGTCGGGACCCCGGCACTGTGCGTGACCTTCTCGTCGTGGAACAGCCGGCACATCTGGGCCGGCCGATAATCGGCCGAGAGCACCAGCTTGCAGCCGACCATCGGCGCTGCCCAGGGCACTCCCCAGGCATTGGCGTGGAACATCGGGACGATCGGAAGCACCACCGAGTTCGCCGACAGCCGGAACACGTCGGGCGATGCCTCGACCAGCGTGTGGAGCATGGTCGAGCGATGCTCGTAGAGAACGCCCTTGGGATTGCCGGTGGTGCCGCTGGTGTAGCAGAGGCCGCATGGGTCGCGCTCGTCCCCTTCGACCCAGCGATAGTCGCCGTCATGCGGCTCCAGCCACTCGAGGAACGGCAGGTCCCCGTCCCACCCGGCCGGCGGATCGAAGCACACATAATGTTCGATCGTCCGCCATTTCGGCTTCATCTTCTCGACGATCGGTGCAAAGGCCCGGTCGTAGATGAGGACCCGGTCCTCGGCGTGGTTGGCGATATATTCGAGCTGGTCTTCGAATAGCCTCGGGTTGATGGTGTGGAGGACACCGCCCATGCCGGTCGCGCCGTACCAACTGGTGAGGTGGTGGCTGTGGTTCATCGCGAGGGTCGCGATCCGGTCGCCAGGCGCCATTCCCCATTTCTCGAGCGCCTGGGCCATTCGCCGAGCGTCCCTGGCCACGCCGGCCCAGTTGGTGCGGCTGATCGTGCCGTCACCCCAGGCGGACACGATCTCGCCATTGCCATGCTCGCGCTCGGCATGGTCGACGAGGCGCGTCACGCGCAGCGGCCAGTCCTGCATGGCCCCAAGCTTGTTCAATCCCCATCTCCCCAGGGCGATTATTCACCGGCGGTCAGCTTGCCACGAAGCCCCGGGGACACAAGCGGGAAATGGAAAAAGGGGCCGATGCCCTGTTCTAGAAGGGAAGCTTGAAGCCGGGCGGCAGCTGGAGCCCGCCGGTCATCGCCTGCATCTGTTCGCCGGCAGCCGCATCGGCCTTGCCACGGGCGTCGTTGATCGCGGCGGCGACAAGGTCTTCCAGCATCGATTTTTCGGCCGGGACCAGCAGGCTGTCATCGATGCTGACACCGAGGATCCTGCCCTTGGCGGTCGCCCGGATCTTCACCATTCCGCCACCGGACACGCCCTCGACTTCGACCTTGTCGAGATTTTCCTGCGCCTGGGCGAGCTGCGCCTGGGCGGCTTCGGCCATTTTCATGATGTCATCGAGGCTGGGCATGGTCAGGCTTCTTTCCGGTCAATGGTTTCCAAGGTGGCGTCGGGAAATTCCTCGAGCAACGCCTTTACATTCGGTTCTTCAAGCACCGAGGCGCGCATCCGTTCCTCGGCCATGACTTCCTGCTGCTGGAGCGAGGGCGCCCCGCCCTCGTCGGTGAGGCGGACTTCCCAGTTCTGGCCGGTGGCCTGTCGGGCCGCCGCGGCAAGCTCGCGGGCAAAATCCGCGCCAAGCGGCTTCAACGGCTTTAAGACCAGCTCGCCCGGGCTGAAGCTGACGAGGCCGACATGGTCGCGAAGCTGGAGCCCGAGCAACTGCCTGCCCTGGCGCTCGATTCCGTCGACCAGCGCGGGATAGTCGGTTGGCAGGCTCGCGGTTGCGCCCGGCGAGGCGGTCGATGTCGGGGCCGCGGCAGCGCCCGGCGCGGGGGCTCCGCCCGACAGCAGCGCTGCAAGCGCCGACGGGTCGGGTATCTCGGCGGCATGGATGAGCCGGAGCAGGGCCATCATTGCAGCCTCGTTGGGGTCGGGCGCGATCCGGACGTCTTCCAGTCCCTTGAGGAGCAGCTGCCAGAGGCGGTGGATGTTCGCCCAGCTTAGCTGGCTTGCAAGGCTCGCGGCCGCCTCGCGCTCTTCGGCTGACTGGAGAAGGTCGGCCTTCGCTCCGGCCTTGGCCCGGGTCACCAAGTGAAGGCTGTCCATCAGCCCGCGGATCAGTGATCCCGGCTCGATACCGAGGGCATGGGCCTCGTCGAGTTGCGCCAGTGCCGCTGCAGCATCGCCTGCAAGCAGGGTCTCGAGGAGCCGGCGTACGCGGCCGCGGTCGGCCTGGCCGAGCATGTCGCGGACCTGGTCGGCGGTTACCCGTCCCTCGCCATGGGCGATCGCCTGGTCGAGGATCGAAAGCCCGTCGCGGGCCGATCCTTCCGCCGCCCGCGCGATTGCGTGCAGGGCTTCTTCCTCCACCTCGACGCCTTCGGCTTTCGCGACCGACTTGAAATGGTCGGCGAGCTTTTCCGCCGGGATGCGCCGCAGGTCGAAGCGCTGGCAGCGCGAGAGCACGGTGACCGGGACCTTTCCGACCTCGGTCGTCGCGAACAGGAATTTCACATGGGCGGGAGGTTCCTCGAGCGTCTTCAGCAGCGCGTTGAACGCGCTCTTCGAGAGCATGTGGACCTCGTCGATGATGTAG
>CAZQLI010000212.1:0-2506 GCA_964594145.1 uncultured Sphingomonas sp.
GAAAACCGTCGGCGCGGTCGGGTTCGACCAGGCGCTCGACCGGGAGCATTGCCGCAGTCAGCGCGGCGATCCAGAGCGCCCCGCCGCCGATCCGTGCAAGCAGCCTCGCGTCCGGGCCCACGGCAAAGGGGACGATGGTCGCGACCAGCAAGAAAAAGGCCACTGGGAGCCAGGCGCTTCCCTGGAGCCCGCGGCGAAGCTCGCGAATGATCAGCCGGGCAGTCACGACGATAGCTCCAGCTTCTCCCAGCGTCCCGGCAGGGCGACGTGGCTCGCGGCCAGTACCGCGCCGCCCGCTCCGCGGTGGGCGTCGAGTGCGCGCGCAAGCTCCTCGAAGCCTTTCCGGTCAAGGCCGTTCAGCGGCTCGTCGAGCAGCCATAACGGCGCCCCGCTTGCAGCGACGCGGGCAAGCCGCGCCCGCTTTGCCTGTCCGGTTGAAAGGAGCCGCACCGGGACCGGCCTGAGCTCGTCGAGCTCGAAGGCGGCAAATGCCTCCGTCAGCCGCGGACCGTTCCAGAATGCGAGGGCCCGCTCCAGCGAAAGCTCGCGGTCGAGCGCCAGCCCCTCGTCGGCGAGCGCTGCGGGCGATCGTTCGATCCGCCCGGCCGATGGCCTCAGCAGCCCCGCGACCAGGCGGATGAGGCTCGACTTCCCGCTGCCGTTGGCGCCGGTGACATGGAGCGCTTCGCCGGCACCGAGGCTGAGGTCGAGATTTTCGAACAGGAGGCGCCCGCCGCGGACGAGCGCGAGCCCGTCACCCTTGAGCAGGACGCTCATCCCTGTCTCTCGATGGCGTGCATGTCCTCGTCGGAATAGCCAAAATGATGGCCCACTTCGTGGATCAATATGTGGCGGACGAGATGCTCGAGCTGCTCGCCTTCCTCGACCCACTCGGCGAGTATTGGCTGGCGGAACAGGCGTATCCGGTCGGGGAGCGTACCGCTCGTCTCGACGCTCCGCTGGCCGATCGGGATACCTTCGTAAACCCCGGTGAGCTCGAGCGGGTGATCGATCCCCAACTCGGCAAGCAGGGACTGCTCGGCAAATTCATCGACCTGCAGGACGACGTGCCTGAGGTGCGAAGCAAAGGGCTCGGGCAGGCTCTGCATTTCGCGGCGCGCGATCAGCTCGATTTCCTCGGCGGATGGTGGGTGATCAAAACGTCGCGCCATGAGCTGAAGCCATAGAGGCGCGAAAGGGCGCGCGGCAAGCTTGCTCCCGCGCCAACTCGCCTCTACATGGGCGGCCTTTCATGGCATGCGGAGCGGTGGCCGAGTGGTCGAAGGCGCTCGCCTGGAAAGTGAGTATACGGCAAAACCGTATCGAGGGTTCGAATCCCTCCCGCTCCGCCATTTTTGCTCTGTACGTTCGGGAGAGATGGGTCACAGATGTTGCTGATAAAGAAGGCAAAAAGTCTGAATTAAGAGAATCATTCCCACAATAATTCCCGCTTAGTGATCCGATTCCGCGAGCCGCTGGAGAATGCGCGGCTTTCTTGCGATTTTTGCCGGCCATCGGTGAACGCTGACCTAGCTTTTGCTTTCGTCAAACATGAGTTCCGTAAATCGCGACTGCAGCCACGCTTCGGTGTAGTGCCGGGGCAGATCCTTAACACTGACGCCAGCCTCACGAAGCAGCTTCTCCAGGGATACGACGCGATCACGCAATCCAAGTCTCAATGCGGTTCGCATACTGGCTTTGTCGGGACCGCAAAGTATCCAGTCGTCTGTCCGTTGTAAGGCATGAGCCCATAGATCGCGCTCGCCGTCGTCCAGTGCGATGCCCTCGGTTTTGACGAGCAAGGTTGCTCGGTTGGAATCGGATACAGAATTTACCCTGACGCGCTGCTCGAACGCCGAAGCGAGCTCGAGGTGATTGGCGAATTTCCGAAAGTAAGTTCCGGCCTCCTCCGCAACTTCCTCTACGGTTTCAAGATTATAGCCGCCCGCTAATGCAGGCCAGACGCCCGCGTCCAGCGCCGCACCAATGGCATTGTTGTCCAAAAGGACTGAGCCACTGAACCGAGCCATGGATCACAGGCTTTCAGGACACGGCACTCCGTGCGTGGCAAAAAGATTCTGCAGTTCGTCGAGCTGAAGGCCAAGCTGCTTTGCCGCACGTCGCCGCGAAACAAATCCCTTGTCGATGCTCAGCCCAACAACTTCCATGAACCGCCGAGAAAACAACGGCGGCGCAGCGTCAAAAGCAACTCCGAAACGGCCATTGAAACGAAGCAGGGCGTCGGCAATACCTTGCGCGACGCTACGGGCAAGTCGCCCCAGAGCAACCAATCGCCACTTAAGAGCTTGGGCAGTTACCTGCAGTATTTCGGCAACCTCATTAAGGCGCGCGGCGATTTCAGCCTCGCCCAATTTTCGCCATTCACCAAAGCGCTCCAAAATGCGCTCGGGCATCAAGAGAGCGGAGGCAAAATTGTCGGCAAGCTGCTCAACTCGATTTTTCTTAACTCCAAATCCATGCGGATCTTCAGTGTACTCGGGAGGCA
>CAZQLI010000212.1:2516-3653 GCA_964594145.1 uncultured Sphingomonas sp.
TTGCTCCCAGGTCATGATATGGAACAATTCATGTGCCAGGTCGAAATGGCGCCGGCCGGCAACCTCATTTCGATTTACTAGTACCGCATCGAGTTCTGGCAGCCGGCACGCTGCACCAGATACACCCTCGATGGCATCTACCATGAGTACCAGGATGCCGAACTTGGACTCCATTGAATTGGGAAGGTCCCTTGCTGGGACGTCCCCCAGTTCCAATTCCAAAGCAACACGTTCGCCTTCGGCCATCGCCTCTTCGTAACTAGAGTAACGAGTGAGTGGCAGTTTTGGGCGACGCAACGGTGCTGGTCGACCTACGCGAGGAGCCTCGTACCGGAACATCGCAATCCACGATCCAGCGATGTCCTCGTAAGATTTAAGTTCTGCCAGCGTGCGTCCCGATTGTCGCCACGAGAATCCTGCCTCGCCGGTGAGCCGATATGGATCTGTAAAATACTCCAACCCCACATTTAGACCATCGGAAAGACGCAGGAGTTCGTCCGCCGTCACGCGACGTTCGCCATTTTCTATCTGTGAGACAATTTGACGACTACCGACGCCAAGCATCTCGACGATCGCGTCCTGGGTCAGCCCGCGCTCAGCGCGAAGCGCCTTAAGACGTGGGCCGATAATTTGAGCAGCCATGGAACCCTCGAATATGGCGATTTGCTTGCAAATGAGTAAATGCAAGGTATTTATTGTCTATTTAGCTTGCAAAAGCGAATTTGCAAGCCCCGAAGGGCGGAATCAGGGCACTGATAAGGTCGAGCCTGATTGACGCCAAATGGTCCTACCGGACCATTTTTCCCATTTTCTGTCAGTTCCGAAACAGGGCACGGCCAGTGACGTCATGGTTTGGCGGCATCATCTTCCGGATAATGGTCATGCCGGAATGAGCGTCCGCATGGTGATCGAACGATATTTTGAAATACGACGAAATTGTCCGGCCTAGCCGGACAAAATCTGGACTGTCCAAAATCTCGCAAGGGTCGTGGCGTCAGTCGCCGGCGGGGCGACTGGCAGTTCGGGGCACCGACTCCATTTAGAAATTGTAGATTAAGCTGGCGAGCAGCGATCGCTCCCTAAACTCTCCCTCGATCTGCGGCGTGAGGCTGAGCGTGGTGGTCCGGTCAATGTCGG
>CAZQLI010000213.1:0-3653 GCA_964594145.1 uncultured Sphingomonas sp.
AAACGCCATCACGACCACCGCGGCGCCATAGGCCCGGACTTTCCGTGCAACGTCGAGAAAGGCTGCTTCACCTTCCTTCAGGCTGATCGAGTTGACGATCGGCTTTCCCGAGACGCACTGGAGACCGGCCTCGATCACGCTCCACTTGCTGCTGTCGATCATCACCGGCACCCGGGCAATGTCGGGCTCGGCACCGAGGCGCTTCAGGAATGTCGCCATGGCAAGCTCGCCGTCGAGCAGCGCCTCGTCCATGTTGACGTCGATGACCTGGGCGCCGGCCTCGACCTGGTCGCGCGCGACGGCAACCGCCGCGTCATAGTCGCCGGCGAGGATCAGCTTCTTGAAGCGGGCAGAACCGGTGACATTGGTTCGCTCGCCAATATTGACGAAACGCGCGCCAAGTGCGGCGCTGGAAACATCATTCATGCCGTGAGGTCTCGAACACTGGAGGCGCTGGTGCATGCGGTCGCGTCTGGACCGGCGGCGGCTGTGACCGGGACGTGGTTCACGCGGCGATCACCATCGGTTCGAGGCCCGACAGCAAGGTGCTCCGGGGCGGCCCGGGGATGGTTCGGGGGATCGCGTCCCGGGCAGCCTCGGCGATGGCGGCGATATGGGCGGGAGTGGTCCCGCAGCAGCCGCCGACGATATTGACCAGCCCGGCGTCCAGCCACTCGCGCACCTGGGCGGCGGTTTCCTCGGCAGCCTCGTCATAGCTTCCAAGCTCGTTTGGAAGCCCGGCGTTGGGATAGGCCATGACGAGAGTCTCGGCCTGGCGCGCAAGCGCAGCGAGATGCGGTCGCAGCTGCGCGGCGCCGAAAGAGCAGTTGAGGCCGATGGTGAGCGGGCGGGCATGGCGAACGCTTGCCCAGAAACCCTCGACCGTGTGGCCGCTGAGGTTGCGGCCGCTGAGGTCCGTCAGGGTCATCGAGATCATGATCGGGAGCTCCCGGCCAAGCTCCTGCCCTGCTTCGAGAGCCGCCATGATCGCGGCCTTGCAGTTGAGCGTGTCGAACACCGTCTCGATGAGGATGAAGTCGACCCCTCCACTCACCAGCGCGTCGATCTGCTCGCGATAGACCTGCTTCACCTCGGCGAAGCTCACTTCGCGATAGCCCGGATCATTGACGTCCGGCGAGAGGGAAAGCGTCTTGTTGGTCGGCCCGATGGCGCCGGCCACCCAGCGCTTCTTCCCGTCAGCCGCTTCGTTCACGACCTCGCGGATGATTGCGGCCGCAGCCTCGTTGATCCGGGGCACGAGCTGTTCCGCGCCATAATCGGCCTGGCTGATGCGATTGGCGTTGAACGTGTTGGTGGCAAGGATGTCGGCTCCGGCAGAGACAAAGCGCCGCGCGATATCCCGGACAATGTCAGGCCGGGTGAGGTTGAGAAGGTCGTTGTTGCCACGCTGGTCTCGTGAAAGCCCGAGCGAGCCCCGGTAATCTTCCTCTGCCAGGCCCTCGGCCTGGATCATCGTGCCATAGGCGCCGTCCTTGACCAGGACCCGGTCCCGTGCCGCGGCTCGAACTTCTGTTGCTGCGCTCATGCGCGTACTCCCAGCATGTGGCAGATCGCATAGGCGAGCTCGGCCCGGTTCAACGTGTAAAAATGGAAATGGCGAACGCCGCCGGCATAGAGCTGGCCGCACAGCTCCCCGGCGATGGTCGCAGCGACCAGCTCGCGCGCGCCGGGCAGCTCATCCAGCCCTTCGAACAGCCGGTCCATCCATTGCGGGATCGATGCACCGCACTGGGTTGCAAAGCGCCGGGCGGTCGCAACGTTGCACACCGGGAGGATGCCGGGCACGATCTCGACACCCGGCCTTGCGGCGGCGACCCGGTCGCGGAAATGGAGAAAGCAGTCCGGGGAGAAGAAGAACTGGGTGATTGCCCGGTCGGCGCCGGCATCGATCTTGCGAAGCAGGTTGTCGAGGTCGCTCGCAGCGCAGTCCGAGTCCGGGTGGACTTCCGGGTAGGCTGCGACGGAAATCTCGAATGGAGCGATCTGCTTCAGGCCCGCGACAAGCTCGGCGGCGTTGGCATAGCCGCCGGGATGGGGGGCATAGGCCTGGCCAGGTTCCGGCATGTCGCCGCGAAGAGCAACGATGTGCCGGACGCCCGTCTCCCAATAGCCCCGGGCGATCCCGTCAATTTCCTCGCGCGTCGCACCGACGCAGGTGAGATGCGCCGCCGGCGCGAGGCTGGTTTCGCGGACGATCCGCTCGACGGTGGCGTGGGTTCGCTCGCGGGTCGAGCCCCCGGCGCCATAGGTCACCGAGACGAACCGCGGCCTCAAGGGCGCGAGCATTTCGATCGATTTCCAGAGGTTCTCGCCCATCGCCTCGGTCCTGGGCGGGAAGAATTCGAAGCTCACCGCGATATCGCCGCGAGCCTCCGCGAACAGCGGCGCATGGCCGTTGAGCGCAATCTGGCTTTCCCGGTTCATGCTGCCTCCCGCTTTCTCTCGGGCCGGCCCGGCTTCACGCCGCGCCAGAGGATGACCGTCAGCTCGCCTCCTTCGAGGCGTTCGATACGGTCGAGTTCGAGCCCGGCGGAGGAGAACCAGCCGCGCATCGCGTCGTCGGCAAAGCCGAGCCGCAGGTGGGCATCTTTTTCCTTGAGCTCGGAGCGGTCGTGCTGCGCGAAGTCGATCACCAGCAGCTGCCCCCCGGCGGCAAGCACCCGAGCAGCCTCGAGGATCGCCGAGCCCGGCTGCTGCGCATAGTGCAGGACCTGGTGAAGGATGATGCTGTCGGCGCTCCGGTCGGGGAGCGGCAGCGCGTTCATGTCCCCCTGGCGGAGGCTTGCGCCGCTGATCCCTGCCTCGTCCAGCTTGACCCGGGCAAGACGGAGCATCTCGGAGGAGCGGTCGATCCCGATCGCGCTCGATGCACGGGGAGCGAAGAGTTCGAGCATCCGTCCGGTGCCGGTCCCGATGTCGAGAAGCTCGCCGAGCGGGCGATCGGCCAGCATCGAGGCGATCGCCCGCTCGATCTCCTCGTCGGCCACGTGAAGCGAACGCACGCTCTCCCAGGTAGCGGTATGCGCCTCGAAATAGCGCCTGGCGGCTTCCGCCCGGTCGTGCCGGATGGTGTCGAGCCGGGCCCGGTCGGCTGCAAACAGCTGCTCCGCCTCTCCGTCGAGATCATGGTTCAGGGAGAATAAAAGCTCCGTGCTCGCCGGCCTGGCGAGCTGGAGATAGACCCAGCTTCCTTCCTTGCGGCGCCCTACCAGTCCCGAATCGGACAGGATTCTCACATGGCGCGACACCCTTGGCTGGCTTTGGCCGAGCAGCTGCGCCAGCTCGCCGACCGACAGCTCCATCGAGCGCAGCAGCGACAGGATGCGCAGCCGCGTCGGGTCGGCCAGCGCCTGGAAAAGCGCGGCTAGCTTGAGGTCCCGGGTCACGGGTTAAGGATATAAGGAAGTCTTTATATCCGTCAATCTCAAGCGTGCCGGAAGTGAAACTTTTTGCCTCCGCAACAAATGAACGTTGCGTGATGAGGCAAACATCAATATTTCCGGCCGCTGGCCTGACGCTTGCGTGAGGCCGAGCCCGGACCGGTTTCCACCTGGAGGCAGGTCCCCATAAGCAAGGAATGGAACGATCATGAAGAAGGTTGCACTGACCGTTGCGGTCCTCGCGCTCGGCCT
>CAZQLI010000214.1:0-3645 GCA_964594145.1 uncultured Sphingomonas sp.
GTTCCGCCCGCCCTGGTTCCACCGCAACGTGATGAGCGAGGCCATGGGGCTTATCCATGGTGAATATGACGCCAAGTCAGGGGGCTTCAGCCCCGGCGGAATGTCACTTCACAACCTGATGAGCGGCCATGGGCCGGACGTCGAGAGCTGGCGCAAGGCCAGCGAGGCCGACCTGGCGCCGGTCAAGATCGGCGACACGATGGCGTTCATGGTCGAGACCTGCTGGCCCTACAGGCCCACGAGGTTCGCGCTGGACCGCGCCCAGCCCGATTATGACGAGGCGTGGGCCGATTTTCCAAAGGCACAGATTCCAAGATGATCGACGAGACCCATGACCCCGGCCGCCAGAGCTGGGTCGAAAGCGCCAACGGCCACCCCGACTTTCCGATCCAGAACCTTCCTCTCGGCATTTTCTCGACCGCCGGGACCAGCCCGAGGATCGGCGTTGCCATCGGTGACATGATCCTCGACGTCAAAGCCCTGGCGGAAAAGGACCTCCTCGACGATCACTGGAAGCTCGCGCTCGGCCTTGGCTCCCTAAATGCCTGGTTCGCCCACGGCCCGCGGGACGCAAGCGCGCTCCGCAGACGATTGTCGCAGCTCCTGTCGGACGGGAGCAACGAGCGGCTCGTCTCGCCGCACCTGGTCAGAGCCTCGGGCGCTACCATGCATCTCCCGGCCGCCATTGGTGATTACACGGACTTTTACGTCGGCATTCACCACGCGACCAATGTCGGCCTGCAGTTCCGGCCGGACAATCCGCTTTTGCCAAACTATAAATATGTGCCGATCGGCTATCATGGCCGTGCAAGCTCGGTCATGCTTTCCGGCCAACCGGTGGTTCGGCCCAAGGGGCAGCGCAAGCCGCCGGATGCTGACGTTCCCGAATATGGCCCGAGCCGCCGGCTCGACTATGAGCTTGAACTGGGGATCTTCGTCGGCCCGGGCAATGATCTTGGCGATCCCATCCCGATCAGCGAGGCTGCCGGCCAGATCGCCGGCTATTGCCTGCTCAACGACTGGTCGGCGCGCGACCTCCAGGCCTGGGAATATCAGCCGCTCGGTCCGTTCCTCGCCAAGAATTTCCTGACCAGCATCTCTCCCTGGGTGGTGACCCCCGACGCGCTTGCGCCATTCCGCCGGCCAATGCCTCCCCGGCCAGAAGGCGACCCGGCGCCGCTTCCCTACCTGTTCGACAAGGATGACCAGTCGAGCGGGGCCCTCGGGATCACGCTCGAAGTGATGCTTCAGACCGCAAGAATGCGCGAGGCCGGCGAAGCTCCTCATCGCCTCAGCAGGGGCCAGGCGGCGGCGGCAATGTACTGGTCGGCTGCCCAGATCGTCGCCCATCACTCCTCGAACGGCTGCAACCTTCAGCCTGGAGACCTCATTGGCACTGGTACCCTCTCGACGGCGGAGGCAAGCGGGCTTGGTTCGCTCCTCGAGATCGCGAGAGGCGGCAAGGAGCCGGTCCGGCTGCCCAATGGAGAATCGCGTACATTCCTCGACGACGGAGACGAGCTCACCCTCCACGCGAGGTGCGAGGCCGAAGGCGCTGTCCCGATCGGCTTTGGGAGCTGCAGCGGGCGGATCTACCCGGCGCGCTAGAGCAGCGAGCGGCTCTCGCCCATCAGCCGGGTCAGCCCATAGAGCGTTTCGATATGGGGCGCGGCGACGCCGACCTTCCGGGCGATTTCAAGAGGAGCTCCGACCAATGCTTCGAGCTCGATGGATCGGCCGGCCTCGACGTCCTGGAGCATCGAGGTCTTGAAGGCGCCGAGCCGGGCGGTCACCGCCATCCGGTCCTCGCCGCTTTCCTGAATTGGACAGCCGATCGCTTCGCCAATTGCGGCGGCCTCGGCCATGCAGGCGAGGATGAATGGCCGGATCTTTTCCTCGGCGAGGATCCGGTCGCTTTGCGCCAGGGTCAGCGCCGAGATCGGGTTCATCGTCATATTGCCCCAGAGCTTGTACCAGGTCGCGCGGCGGACATTGTCGTTCGCCTCGGCGGGGACCCCGGCCGCCGTGAACAGCGCCGCGAGCCGTTCGACCCGTTCGCTCGGGCCGCCGGCCGGCTCGCCGATGATCAGCCGGTCCGCGTGGACGACCTCGATCGCATTGGGCGCTGTCCGTCGGCAGGCCGCGTGGACCACGCTTCCGACCAGCTGCGGAAGGGGGAGGCTCGCCGCAATCATCCCGTCGGGATCAACTGCCCGGATCGGCTCCTCGCCGAGGAACCACCATGGCACCCCGTTCATCATCGGCACGATCAGGGTCCCGGGACCGATCATCGCGCCCGCCGATGCAGCCACCTCGGCAAGCGCTGGCCCCTTTACGGCGATGACGAGCAGGTCCTGGCGGCCGATCTCGTCGGGATCGCCTGATGCCTTCACCTCGGCACGCTCAAGCTTCCCCTCTTCCCGGATCATGAGGCCGGTGCGCAGCGCCTCGAGCGTGGGGCCGCGGGCAAGCACCGAGACATTCTCACCGGCAAGCGCGAGCTTTGCTGCAATCCATCCGCCGATCGCGCCGGCGCCGATAATCCCGATGTCCATTGAACCGCTATGCCGGTTTCGCGGGGCAACGGCCAGTGCGCGCCATCGGCCAGGCCGCAGCTGCGCCAGCCGCCTGGCCATTGGTCGATGGTCGCCGCCCTTTGGCCGCGACGAACGGTCTCTGCCGAAAGGGGACGTGCCGCCGTCGAAGCTTGCGGGCGAAACCTGAAAAGATGGCGCATTCATTCCCTCTCTTCGAAAAGGGAGAATTCGAGATGCGTACCCAAGGTTCACAACTAAGTGCAGCCGTTCTGTCAGGGGTCGCGGCATCTCTATTCATCGCGTCTTCCGCCTCGGCGATGGAGCCGGTCGTCGTCTATGGCGCACCGGCGCATGTCGAGACGGTCGAAGTCCGGTTTGGCGATCTTGACCTCACCCAGAGCCGGCACGAAAAGCAGCTCAACCGGCGGGTTGCCGCCGCGGTCAGGAAGGTCTGCGACTACGACCATGGTCCTGGCGTTCGGCGCGCCGATTACCTGCGCTGCGCCGACGGCGCCTGGGATGATGCAGCGCCGCAGATCGCAGCGGCGGTCGAACGTGCAAGGCAGTTGGCCAGCACCGGCCGGACCACGCTTGCCGCGAACGCGATCACCATTCGAGCCGAGCGCTAAGCGTCAAGTTAGCGGGCTGACCGGGCGGCGTTTTCTCCGCCCGGTCATGCTTCCACCGGTTTTCGGCCAGTATGGCCGAGAATGGCCAGCAGGTAAGGGCGATCCCGGAAACCTTGTCAGAGGCCACGGGCTGGACTGGCTCGCCAGGTGAGCGGAGCTTACCCAAAGCTCAAGCAAGCAGCCGGTGGCAAACGCCCACGCGCGGACTAGTGCTCTCGGAATGCCACCCACATGGTTTCGGCCAGCGGTTCGAAAGCATATTGGAGGGCAGTCCGCTTCTTTAGCGGGACGAGGATCGTGACCGGCGCGCCTGCCCGGAACTCGAAATCCTTGCCGCGAAGATTCTTGACCTTCTGCATCTCGCTGCCGGGAACGCGAACCTCCGCGGTATAGAATGATTCACCGCTTTTCTCGTCGAGCAGGCTGTCCGCCGAAAGGCGGGTAACGCGGCCAATGATGATCGGCATGTTGCGCTCGTG
>CAZQLI010000215.1:0-3636 GCA_964594145.1 uncultured Sphingomonas sp.
GCGGCAAAGCACGACGCGCCACACGCCCCGGTGGCGGCACAAGGTTAAGGCTGTTCGTGACGTTGCTGCAGCCATTCGCTCCAACTTGACGCCTGAAGCGTTGGCCACGTCACTGTTTGTTCCAATTCCGTCTTCAAAAACTGCGGGCCATCCTGATTATGACCCTCGGATGATGATGGTCGCTCAATCCATTGGAGCCCCAGCGCGCGCTGCGGAGATGCTGCGCGCCACTGCCGACAGGCTGGCGATGCACGAAACTGACAACCGCAGGGATATGGCAAGTTTGAGCGGGACACTTGAACTCGTGGATGGATTGGTAACCCCAGGCATCCAACGTATTTTCCTGCTCGATGACATGATAACGACTGGCTGCAGCTTCCATGTTTGCAAATCACTGCTTGAGCAAAATGCGCCAGACCTGCCCGTGATCGGCCTGTTCGTGGCACGACGCGTACTACCTGAGGGCAACCTACGAGTTTGAAGTCCAGCCATCTCAACCGCCGACCAGTGTAATCCACGCCAAGCTTCATTCGCCTGTTGAGAGACGGCCTCCAGGAGCGATGCGGCCGGTTTGCCGTGCCGAGCCAAAGCCAGTTCGCAGCTTTAATCCCCCACGAGATGTCTGGGCCAACCCTCATTGGGATTGCAGATATTTCTCCCAGTTCACCTTGCTCCTGGGCTGATAAAGGTCGACGACCGGTCGATCGCCGCAGTGGCTCGCGATCAAGGCGCGGTCCGCCTCACCTAGCGGTTCGGAATAGCCACCGCCGCCAGTAACAATTTCGCCGATGCGAACATGGGGCAGCGTCGGGTCCGCGCGGTCACGGAGCGCGAGATAGCCCTGTGCGTCGAGGAACAGGCCCATGGTCCGGTTTACCCTTAGCAGCCTGTCGCCGAAATAAAGGCAGCCATCGCGCAGCGTTATCCGTGCGTCATTCCTGGCATTCCCAACGAGGACGATCCCGGGGAAGTATCGCTGTCTCGGGAAGATGCGCACATATGGACTCGCGTCAGCGGTGACCGGCGGCAGTTGCGGATCCCTTGGAAACTGGAGCTTGACCCCGGCCGGCGGATCGAAATCACGAAACTGGCCGAGCGATCTAAACTCTTCCTCGGCGATCTTCATTCCAATGCTGATGCCTTCCGGACCCCTGGATCCATAGGCTGCGTAGGGCTCGAGCCTTGGCCACCAAAGGGCCCACAGGCGTTCTGCCTCGGCCAGGGTGTAAGGCAGGCTCTCGGCAACAAAGCGCGGGTTTGAAGTGTAGCGGCGAAGCGATTGCTCGGGGTCGCGCTTGAAAGCAAATTTCCATGCCGCGACCGGCGATCGCTGGATGCCCAGCTGGATGAAATTGCCGGGCTCCGCTGCCCTTGCTCTCGCCTCCACCGCGCGCGCCTCCGGACCATCGGCGCGCAGCTGCATGATCTCGGCCCTTGCCTGGGCAAGCGGGATGCCGCGTTCCGATCGGTACTGGAGTATCTCGACGTCGTCGCTCGGAAGCCTGACGTCTCCCTCGGGAAGTGGAGCCTCCCACCCAACAGGCTCCCTTTCAGGTGGCTCATATGGCGCCGGGGGCGCGCGCAGGATCGTGGCAAAGCCGCTGGCCTCGATCCTGGCCCCTTGCGGCTGCCCCGTCCGGGCATCCGGCGTGACTGCCGCGCAGGCTGAAAGTGCAAGGGTCAATGGTGCAAGGAAGCCAAGTTGCATCGCGCCTGCCAGGGTTCTCCTCCTATCCGCCAGAACGCCGGGCATGACGCCAGGCTCCGCCTCGGTATTTATTCCGGTCTTGGGTTTGCCATGATTGGCGGCTAGGCGCCCGGCCATGCTGACCATCAACGGAATCACCGTTCGCCTTGGCGGGCGCACGATCCTCGAGCGCGCCACCGCGTCCATCACGCCCGGGAGCAAGGTCGGGCTGATCGGCCGCAACGGCGCCGGCAAGTCGACGTTGATGAAGGTCATCGTCGGGCAGCTCGAAGCTGACGAGGGCGAGATCGAGATGCCCCGCCGGACCAGGCTTGGCTATATCGCCCAGGAAGCGCCGAGCGGATCCATTTCTCCGTTCGAGGCCGTGCTGGCTGCCGATATCGAGCGGACGCAGCTCCTCGAAGAGGCGGAACATTGCACCGACCCCCACAGGCTGGGCGACATCCACGATCGACTGCTGGCGATCGATGCCTATAGCGCTCCGGCGAGGGCAGGGCGCATCCTCCTTGGCCTGGGTTTCGACGAGGAGATGCAGGGCCTGCCGCTGGACAGCTATTCCGGTGGATGGAAGATGCGCGTCGCGCTTGCCGCGCTGCTTTTTTCCGCTCCAGACGTCCTCTTGCTGGACGAGCCCTCGAACCACCTCGATCTCGAGGCGACCTTGTGGCTCGAGAATTTCCTCAAGAGCTATTCCGGAACGCTCATCGTCATCAGCCACGAACGCGACCTTCTCAATAATGTCGTCGACACTATCCTGCATCTCGAGCGGGGGAAGATCAGCCTCTACGCGGGGAACTACGACGGGTTCGAGCGACAACGGGCAGAGCGGGCGGCGCAGCTCGCCGCCGCCAGGGCAGCGCAGGACGCCCAGCGTGCCCGTCTCCAGGACTATATCGCCCGTAACAGCGCTCGGGCGTCGACTGCCAAGCAGGCCCAGTCGAGGGCAAAGATGCTGGCCAGGATGCAGCCAATCGCAGCCGTGGTCGACGACCCGAGCCTCAGCTTCGATTTTCCAAGCCCCTCGGAGCTGAAGCCGCCGCTGATCACGCTCGACATGGCGTCGGTCGGCTATGCGAAGGACAATGCCGTTCTCAGCAAGCTGAACCTTCGCATCGACCCCGATGACCGGGTGGCGCTGCTGGGCCGCAACGGCAATGGCAAGACGACCCTTGCCCGGCTGCTTGCTGCGCAGCTCAGCCCGATGGAGGGAACCGTTACTTCCTCCGGCAAGATGCGTGTCGGCTATTTCACCCAGTACCAGGTGGAGGAGCTCCACGGCGACGAGACTCCCCTCCAGCACATGTCGCGCGCGATGGAAGGCAAGACCCCGGGAGCAATACGCGGGCAACTTGGCCGCTTCGGCTTTTCCGGCGACAAGGCAACGACGCTCGTCGGCAAATTGTCGGGAGGCGAACGAGCCCGGCTGGCACTGGCGCTCATTACGCGCGATGCGCCGCACCTCATCATCCTCGACGAGCCGACCAACCACCTCGACGTCGATGCACGCGAGGCACTGGTCCAGGCCCTTAACGGCTATGACGGCGCGGTCATCCTGATCAGCCACGACCGACACATGGTCGAATTGACCGCCGATCGCCTCGTCCTCGTCGACGAGGGCAGGGCTGTCGATTATCCTGGAAGCATCGACGACTACATCGATTTCGTGCTCGGGCGTAACCAGGCGAAAGCCGAACGCAAGCCCAAGTCCCCCAAGGCCGACCGCAAGGCCCGAGAGGATGCCCGGGCACTGCGCAAGGCGGTCGTGGAGGCCGAGGCCGTCACGGCCCGGCTTTCCGCCCAATGCGCCGCGCTCGACCTTGCAATGTTCGATCCGGCCGGAGCGGAGCCCGAGCTTGCCTCGCTTCCGGTCGGAGAACTGGGTCGCCGGCGGGCCAAGGTGGCAGCCGAGCTCGAGGAGGCGGAAGCCC
>CAZQLI010000216.1:0-3631 GCA_964594145.1 uncultured Sphingomonas sp.
TCGGGCTGAGGCTCTTCCAGGAGCCCAGCGGAATGGACGTAAAGCGGATGCTGGCGGCGTAAGGGGCGCCGATCGCTTCGCTCAGGCGCTACGGCTCAGCCGAAGAGCGAGCGGACAATCATTTAACGGATTTTTAATAGAAGTTTCACGCAATTTTCGCGCGTCAATTCACGCTCCCCCGTCAAAGGCCGCTGCCGGAATCGCCGTCGCGGCGGTCCTTCATTCAGCGGGAGCAGGACAATGACGAAGAGCTTCATACTTACCTTGATCGGACTTGGCCTTGGAACGGGCATTGCAGGCGCCCAGCCCCCGGTCACCGTTTATGGAACGACCGCGCCCAGCGCGAGGATCAGCTATGCGGACATCAATCTCGGATCGGCGGAGGGAATCGCGGCGCTCAAGAACCGCGTGCGCAGCGCTGCGAGCGATATTTGCCTGGAGCCGGCGCGGGAGGACCTGGACGTGAACATGGCGCGCAAGATGTGCTATCGCACCGCCATCAGGGACGGCTTCTCGCAGGTTGACCAGCTGGTCTCCGACAAGCTGGCGGGCAAGAGCTCGGTCACGACGGCAATCCGGATCAGCGCCCGGTAGGATTTCGCCATGTTGGGGGAGATCCGGTCCCGGGTCTCCCCGCTCGCATGCTCGGGAGCGAACCGGTGGGGGCGACCATCTATATTTCGGAGTTTCGTGGCCTCCCAAGGTCACGCCAGCTTCGTTTTGCCACGGCAGGCCCGGGCAAAGCGGACTCGCCGCGTCGCCCGGTTAATGATAAGTATACGACGGATTTACGCTCTGATGGCTGCAAAGGGGGGTCGGCGCCTGCAACCCGGGGAGATGAAATGGATCTTGCGAATCCACTGGCGCCGAGTGGGATCGCACTCTGGAATCTGAAGGTCGCCGGCAGTTTTGCGGTCACGGATCCAAAGAGCGGAAAAGACGCAACGCCAAGAGGCCGCAAGGCACGGGCGATTATCGCCTATCTCGCTGCAAGGCCCGATGCCCGGGTTTCAAGGGAGAAGATCACCGAGCTGCTGTGGGGCGATCGAGGCGAGGAGCAGGCCCGGGCAAGCCTGCGCCAGGCACTATTGGAAATTCGCCATGCTGCGCCCGGCCTCATCTGCAGCGATCGCGGCCATGTCTGGCTCGACCAGGACTCGGTCGAAATGGACGCGATCTCGCTGGTCGAGGGGGACGGCGAGTTCACGCCGTTCGAGGACCTCGACCACATCAGCGAGGAATTTGACGACTGGCTGGAAGTGGAGCGTTCACGCCGCAAGCGCGACGCGTCGGCAATTCTTCGAGCGATGGTCGAGCAACACCTGGCCGACGGCCGCGGTGCATCCGCGCTGCACCTGGTCGAGGCGATGTGGAGGATCGACCCCTACAGCGAGGACGCCCTGAGGCTGGCCCTGCAGGCCGAGTACCAGGCAGGCCACCCGGCCGCCATCGAGCAGCGGTTCCAGGCAATGGAGGCCCTGCTGCGCGAAGACCTGGGGGTCGAGCCAGCGGCCGAAACGCGCGCACTTCATGACCGGCTTCTTGCGGACCTGAAGCAGCGCAAGTCTCTGTCGTTGCAAAAGCCCCAGGAGCCTATCGCGGCCCGCAGTGCGGGCCTGGACTGGCGCAGGTGGCTTGCAGCCTTGCTGATCGTCCTCGCCGCCCTGGCTATTGTCGTCGGCTGGCAGGAGATGTTCGCGGGGCAATCACAGAAGCGTATCGCCGTTCTTCCATTCAAGGCCTCCCAGGGCGTCGACGAGCTCGTGGCCGAGGGCATGGCGGAGGAACTGCGGGTCCAGTTGTCGCGCCAGCAAGGCATTGAGACGATCGGCCGGGCTTCGTCCTGGATCTTCAGGGACAAGTCGGAAGATGTGAGACGGGTCGGCCAGCAGCTTGATGCCGATCTCATCGTGAGCGGGAAGATCGACCAGACGGACGGCGGAATGCAGGCCATCATCGAGCTCGTCGACGCAAAGGACGCCACGATCATCTGGTCGCAGCGTTTCCTGTCGCCTTCCAGCAATATCCAGCGGATCGAAACCGCGGCGCTCGATGCCATAATCCGGACCCTGGGTCTCAAGCCCGCGCATTCGGCGATGCAGACCGACCCGGTCGCCTTCGCCAACTACATGCGCGCCAAGTCGATGATCCGGGACCGGGACTGGGCGAAAATGCTCGAAGCGCGCGAGCTTCTACGCCAGGCCGTCGGGATCGATCCCAACTTCGCCCCGGCATGGGCGCAGCTTGGAGGAGTCATAAATTTCATCGGTCCCGAGGGGAACCGGGCCGACGGCACTCCGGACAATGGCTGGCATAAAGAGGCCCTGGCGATGGCCCGGCGGTCGATCGCCCTCGATCCGAAGCTTGCCGAGGGCCATGCCATGCTGGCCTTCATCCAGGGCTTCGATTCCGACGAGGGCCGCGCACATCTGCGCCAGGCCGTGGCGCTCGGTCCCAACAACCCGCAGATCCTTTACTGGCACGGGCTGGCGGCCGGTTATGCCGGCGACCTCGCGACAGCCCAGAAGGCAATTCTTCGCGCGCTGGAGATCGACCCGCTCTGGCGAAGGCCGATCGAGAGTGCTGGCCAATGGGCGATCCGGAATGGCCGGCGCGAGGAAGCCTATCGCTACGTCAGCAAGCTTCGCAGGGTCGATCCCAGCGCGGCGGTCGAAATCGAGATGGCATTCGCCCGCGAAGAGGGCGACTTGTCACGGGTTATCGAAATCGGCCGCCGTGAGCCGATGGTCGTTGGCACGACAGCTGCCAAGCTGACCATTTCCTGGTCGCTGATCGAGCTAGGCTATGTGCAGGAGGGCCTGCTCCTCGGCGAGGCAGGCCCCTTCGATCGCCTGCTTCACCAGGGGCGACTGCCGGATCGGCAGGCAATACTCGATCATGTTCGTCCATTCATCGGGTACAGCGAAGAATTGTTCATGATCCAGCCGATCCTGCTGGAGCTCATGCGAACCGATCGCTGCGCCGACGTTGCAGCACTATATGATCAGCCGGGAACCCGCCTGCGCGAGCTCGCGAAGGTTAGAGCGGGCAATTGGAAGTCCCGCATGAACATGGCTGGACTGGTGGGCTGGTGCCTTGCGAAGATCGGTCGGCAAGCGGATGCGCAGCAACTCTATCGCGCCGCCGACGCCGCTGGCCGCATTGACCTGCCTTACAAGCTGCTCAGTCCAATGGACCTGGTCGCGAACGCATCCAATGACGCGGTCCTGGGGCGCCGCGAACGTGCATTGGGCCATCTTGAAGAGGCAGTCTCCAAGGGCTGGCTCACCTATGAAGGACTGAACTTCAAGCTGTGCGAAATTCCCTGGTTCGCGCCGCTGCACGGCGACCAGCGCTTTCGGAGGCTGTGCCAGATTACCGAGGCAAAGCTGCACAAGGAGCGGCTGGAGACAGCAGCGCTCGGTGTAATCTAGGCAAGCCGCGCTTCGACGAATTTCCAGCTATGGCTGTAACCGAACTTTGCGCCCGATCCGGATAAGTTGGAAACCGCGGGCGACGTGAACCGCGTGAGCGCGGCAGACCATCCTCGTGATCGCCGGCCGCGCGCCCGTGGCGCGACGCGAAGGAGGTGACCGATGAAAGCGATAGTCGTGACAGAGGAGGCTGCCGG
>CAZQLI010000217.1:0-2576 GCA_964594145.1 uncultured Sphingomonas sp.
CCGGACCGCAGGCGTAACGGGCTAGGCTGCGTCGGCCGGCTCGATATCGCGAAGGATCCAGCCCCGCTGCGGGATCGTCTCGATGAACTCGGCACCGTTGGAGGCCGAGCGGAGCTTCTTGCGGAGCTTGGAAATGAAGACGTCGATGATCTTCGGCTGCGGCTGGTCGTCGGCGCGGCGGTAGAGATGCTTCAGGAGCATCTGCCGGGTAACGACGTTGTTCCGCGCAAAGGCCAGCAGTTCGAGGACGCGATATTCCATCTCGGTGATGCCGATCGGATGTCCATCGATCCGGATCAGGCGCTGGACGGGGTCGACCGCGAGGCGGCCTCCGCAGAGCGTTTCGGGAAGCTCGCTGCCGCTTGCCTTCAGGCTTGCAAGGAGCCGCGACGCGGCTTCCTCATTTTCTTCCGGGCTGAGCCGGATAGGTGTTCCGATCAGGAGCTGCTGGATCTCGGCGAGGGCGGCATGGGCCTCCTCGACCAGCCGGCTGCCTTCCTCGAAACGGCGGCGGGAACGATCGAGCATCGCTTCGATCTCGACCAGCCGGGCGGACAGATTCTCGGAACTCATGCTCCCCCCCTTTCGGTGATCGCTGCTTATTGCGGGGTCTGGGCGGACGCGATGTCGCTATTGGTCGGCTGGGCCGCCAATATGGTCTGCGTGGCCTGGCCCTTGTCGACCACCCGGGTCGCAGGATCGCCGGCAGTTGAACGAATTCCGATCGGCGCACGATCACGGCCGGCGCTTTCCAGCATCGAGGTCTCGGTCGCGCTACGCGGTGCCGGGCCGCCGAACAGCGCTTCGATGGCCTGGGTCTGGGCTTCCTGCGCCGACATGCTGACCGTGCCGGCAACCGGCGGCGTCAGCGAATAGTCCGGCGGGATCACCAGCGGTGCGTTGCGGGCCACTGCGAACTCGTCGAGTTGCGGACGCTTCCCGCTGAAGACTCCGCAGCCCGCCAGCATGATCGCGGGTGCGAGGAGGAAAATGGCCTTACGCATGTTCATTCATTCCTTCGGGCGCCTTGTCCCGTACGAAAAAGGCGCGGAGCAGCAAGATGACGACGCCGATGCTAATCGCGGCATCGCCGACATTAAAGACATAAAAGGGCCTGAACGTGCCAAAATGAAGGTCCAGGAAGTCGAACACATAGCCGAATTGCACCCGGTCGACGATATTGCCGATCGCACCCCCAAGCACCAGTGCCAGCGCAAGCTGGTCACCGCGGGCCTCTTCCTTGCGGATCCACCATGCAACGCCCAGCGCAATTGCTGCGGTCACTGCGACAAGGATCCAGCGCTGGCTGTCGTTCTGCGCCTGCGCGAGACCAAGGCTGATCCCGTAGTTGTGGACCCGGGTGAAATCGAAAATGGGCAGCAGCTTGATCTGCTGGCCCTCGAGCTGGAGGCCGAGCGGCCCCGCCACGAACCATTTCGACAGTTGGTCGCAGATGAATATCAGCGCGGCAAACAGATAGGCAGTCGCGCGGCTAGTCATTCACCACCTCCTCGCAGCGGTCGCAAAGATCGCCGTCGGAAGTCACCTCGGGCCGGTGGCGCCAGCAGCGGCCGCACTTGTGATGGCTTGTCTTGCTCACCGAGATTTCTTCGCCGCCCGAGACTGACGAGACGATGAACAGTTCCGCGAGAAGCTCGGGATCTGCGGCGTTCGTGACCTTTACCTCGGCCTCAAGGCTCGAGCCGATGATCTTGTCGCGGCGGAGCGGCTCGATCGCCTCGGTTACCGTTTCGCGAAGTGCCCGGAGCTCGGCCCAGCGTGCCTCGAGTTCGGTGTCCCCACGCCACTCGCTGTCGATCCGCGGCCATTCGAGCAGGTGGACACTCCGCTCCTCGGGGTAGCGCGTCGCCCAGACTTCCTCGCTGGTGAACACGAGCACCGGTGCAAGCCAGCGAACCATTGCGTGGAACAATAGGTCGAGAACAGTCCGGTAGGAGCGACGCTTCAGGCTGGAAGGTGCATCGCAGTAGAGGCTGTCCTTCCGGATGTCGAAGAAGAAGGCCGACAGGTCATTGTTGGCAAAGTCCGTCAGCGCCCGGGTATAGTCGTTGAAATCATAGTCATCGACGGCCCTGCGAAGCCTGGCGTCCAGCCTTGCGGTCAGCGCAAGCATGTAGCGCTCAAGCTCCGGCATCTCGCTCGCCGCGACCCGCTCTTCCTCGGAAAATCCCTCGAGGGCGCCGAGGAGATAGCGGAAGCTGTTGCGGAGTTTTCGATACTGGTCGGCGACGCCGGCAAGGATTTCCTTGCCGATCCGGTGGTCCTCGGTGAAATCCACCGAAAGCGCCCAGAGCCGCAGAATGTCCGCGCCATAATCGCGCATCAGATCGAGCGGGCTGATCGTGTTGCCGAGGCTCTTCGACATTTTCATGCCCCTGGAATCCATGGTGAAGCCATGGGTCAGGACCTGGTCGTAAGGGGCCCGGCCGCGCGTTGCGCAGCTCTGCAGCAGCGAGGACTGGAACCAGCCGCGGTGCTGGTCGGAGCCTTCGAGATAAAGGTCGGCCGGCCAGCGAAGTTCGGGCCAGTGCCCGCTTTCCAGCGTGAATACATGG
>CAZQLI010000217.1:2586-3591 GCA_964594145.1 uncultured Sphingomonas sp.
GTCGAACCAGACGTCGAGAATGTCCGTCACCCGCTCATAATCGGCAGGGTCATACCGGTCCCCGAGATATTCCTTTGCCCGCTCGTCATCCCATGCGTCGACGCCTTCGGACTTGATCGCGGCAATGATCCGCTGGTTGACCTCGTGGTCGACCAGCAGCCTGCCGCTCTTCTTCTCGACGAACACGGCGATCGGGACGCCCCAGGCACGCTGGCGGCTCAGCACCCAGTCTGGACGCCCTTCGACCATCGAGCCGATGCGGTTGCGGCCCTTGTCCGGCACGAAACGGGTAGCCGAGATGGCATTCATCGCCAGCTGGCGAAGGGTCGGGCCCTTCTTGGCAAGCGGTGCGACCGCGCCGCCTTCATTTTCCCACCGGGCCTGGAAGAACTGGGCGCAATGGCCGGGGGGAAGGGCGCGGTCCATCGCCACGAACCATTGCGGCGTGCAGCGGTAGATGACCTTGGCCTTGGATCGCCAGCTGTGGGGATAGCTGTGCTGGTAATCGCTCGAGGCGGCAAGAAGCGCGCCGGCATCGCGAAGGTCGGAGCAGATCGGACCTTCGGGCGCGTTGAACTTGGGATTGATGACCGACATGCGCCGCTCGTCGGCCCCGCCAAGCCACGGCCAATTGTCGCGATAGCGTCCATCCGCCTCGACCGCGAACTGCGGCCCGATGCCATTGGCGCGGCATAGCTCGAAATCATCCTCGCCATGGTCGGGCGCCATGTGGACAAGACCGGTGCCGCTGTCGGTCGTGACGAAATCGCCTGCCAAGAGCGGCCGGGGAGAAGCGAAGAATTCGCCGAGGCCGTGCATCGGGTGGCGGGCGACAGTGCCCGCGAGGTCGGTGCCCTTGCCGCGCCAGGTCTCGACCCCCGAAATGCCGGTCCGGGCCTGGAAGGATTGGGCAAGAGATGCTGCGACGAGGAAGGTCCCGGCGCCCCCTTCGGCCTCGAGCGCGACATAGTCGAGGTCAGGACCATAGGCGATCGCCTGGTTCAC
>CAZQLI010000218.1:0-3570 GCA_964594145.1 uncultured Sphingomonas sp.
TAACGGGTCTGGTAAACAATGTGCTTACCGGTCGCCTGACCCGCGGCCTTGCGACAAGAGTGAAGGTGGGAAAGTTGGAACAAGGCAAGATCCGCTCAGTGCCAGTCGATGAAGCCAATGTCGCAGAGCAGGCAAGCCTAATTCGCGAACGGCTTGGCTCGGCTCTGAAGCTGGTTGACGAGCTCACCGCCCAGTCCCAGCCGGTAAAGCAGGGCCAGCCGGTGACCGAGCAGTCGGTCCGAGCGCTCCTCCGCCTCCGCCGCAACCGCGACCGCTTTTTCAGCGCCCAGCTGTTTGCCGATCCCGCCTGGGACATGCTCCTCGAGCTTTACGCCTGCGAACTTGGCCAGCAGCGTATCTCGATCAGCAGCCTTTGCGTTGGAGCCGCCGTTCCGGCGACGACGGCGCTTCGCTGGATCTCGACGCTCGAACAGGAAAAGCTGGTCGAGCGCAGGCCCGATCCGACCGATGGACGGCGCTTCTTCATCCAGCTGACCCGCGAGGGCCGGGACGCCATGGACAGCTATTTCAGGACGGTGCCGACCGACACCGCGGTGATCTAGCCCTCGCGGGCCTGGAGCCATTCCCGCAGGCGATGGACCGCGAGGTCGAGATGCGCGCCCGCGTCAGGTGGGCCGCCATGATCGTCGAGGAGGCGCAGGGCGCCTTCCATCAGGCTGAGAGCCTGCTGCACTTCGCCCATGACGGGCAGTTCGAACTTGGGTGCCGCGACTTCGCGACCGGATGTTGACATTTAGGTCGCCCCTCCCCCTGGGCATCGACGCTTGGCCATTGAATAAGCTGGCTGATTTCCAATGTCACCAACCTTTGTTAAATGGTGGTTAACTGTTGCAGAGTTGCACGCTCCGGCCTGAAAAACTTGCTCGGCCCGCTAGTATTCGAAGCGCCGCTCCCCAAATCATCGAGGCGTTTTTCCCGATGAGGGCCATTTGCGATAGAAATTGAACCTCTCTTATCTTGGTTCGCTATTGAGCAATAATGCGCGTAGCACGCGCCCGACGGGCAGGACCGGCGCGACGCGCGGGAGATTGAAATGGCGTCAGGCAATCGCGAACAGGATAATGGCGAGCTCGAAGCAAGGCTTCGCCTCAGCAGGAAGGACGTGCGGGACGCCGCGCGCCTGTTCGAGCTGATCGCCAGCGCTTTTGAAGAGCCGGCGTCAGCCAGGATGATGACGCCAACGCCGTCGCATCGCCACCAGCTGGTCCAGCGCGCCCGTGCGATCCTGACGCGCCGGCAGCTTCGCCAGGTCCATTTCAACCCGGCGATGTTCGGAGAGCCTTCCTGGGAAATCCTCCTCATCCTCTATATCGCCGAGTGCGAGGGTGAACGGCAGACGCCGAGCAAGCTCGCGGCGGCGACCGGAACGCCGCTTTCGACCACGATCCGCTGGATCGACTATCTGGAAAAGAAGGAGCTGGTGACCCGCCAGGATCACCCGACCGACAAGAGGGTGGTGTTCATTTCGCTGCGCGAGCGGGCGCGGAGCGCAATGGATGCCTATCTCGTCAGCATAGAGGAGGTGCACGCCTCCGCCTGAGTCTTAAGCGAAAAGGGGGGCACATCGCGATGTGAGGGCCGGTGCCGCCCGCTGGATGCAGGCGGCCCCGTCCTCAAGGCTCAGAGCGGTGCAACCTGTCCGGGCGAACCGGCAAAATATTGCTCGAACGAGCGGATCGCTTCGCTCGTCAGCGAGATGAAGTAACGCCGGCCATCGAGCGGGTCGGCGCGCCGCTCGATGAGGCCTTCGCCCTCGAGCGTGCTGATCCAGCGGAGCGCGGTGGTGGTCGGGACATTGGCCGCGATGCAAAGGCTGGTCACCGAGACGCGCCTTTGGCCAAGGTGCGCCGCGTAAAGGTCGAGCAGCATGTCCCAGGCAGGATCGGCAAAGAGGTGCGGCGGGAAGAAGCCGTTCCGGTCGAGCCTTCCTTTCAGGATGGCGCGCACATATTCCTCGGTGCAGGCCTGCGGAGCATCCGGGCCGGTGTCGGCGACAGGCTCCGCCGCCTCGATCGCCATGGCGAGCCTCGCGGCCTGGGCCTGGAGTTGCGCCAGTTCGCGCATCATCAGTTCCGTCCTCGCGGGGTGCGGGACCGACCTGGTCGCGCCCTCGAACGGCATATTGCAATCCGGGACGACCTGGAGCTGTTGCGTTGAACCCTGCATTATCGCGACCTTCCGCACTTCCAATATTTCGGCGGTGTCATAGTTATCAAAATGGATGCACCCAAAAAATTCGGTATTATTACTTACGGTTACGAACCGTTTTGGCCTAGGTAGTTCTACTGATGTCTGGGGAGGCTTGCTCCTCCTAGAAACCAGGAATGCAATGGCGGACTGTACGGTTTGAACTCGCGCCGACCGGCGAATTTCCAAAAGGGTCGGTGGCCCGCTGCTATTTTGTCCGCCTGCCGATGGACGACTCCGGGAAGCTCCTGCCTGGGGAGCTGAAGGCTCACCCTAAGAGGGCAACGGCGAGGCGCTACTGGTCCTCGGAAGCAGACCAGTGGGGCCATGCGCTTCTCGAAGATGGCCGGATTCTCTTGAAGCTCAACGGCAAGCTTCGCGAACTGAGGTTCGATAAAGATATCGCGCTGGGCGAGCTTGCGCGGATCGACGAGGAAGGGGAGCCGCTTGCCTTCCTCATCGCGGGAATAAACCCCGGCGCCTGATCCGGGACGGTCGACGCCCTTTGCTCGACCAGGCAAATCGTCGCCATTCTGGATGGATCTTCAAACAGTCGGCAATCACTGCAGCGCTAACCCCCGTCCTCGCACGCTTCGTATTTTTCCCACACGGTGTCGTGCAGTCATGGTGAAGGCCCGTCGCCTTGGTCAGCGGCGGGCCTTCCTTCATTTTCGGGCCACGCGCTGTCCTGCCATGACCCTTGTGGTGGCCCATCCTTGCGAACAGGTGCCATCGGGGCTTTTCGCCGCTAGGAGAAGGTGACGGCCAGCTTTCCCCGGAAAAGCTGGCAACCTCGATGGAAGAGCGGGCAGCCCAGCCAATGGACCTAGCAACCCGAGCCTATAACCACGGATTTCCCTTCGACCCGATCATCCGGTCGCTCCTCGACACGGATTTCTACAAGCTGCTGATGCAGCAGTTCATCTGGGAACATTACCCCAATGTCGAGGTCGCCTGGTCGCTCACCAATCGGACCCGCGAAGTCCGGCTGGGCGATATCGTCGATACGGGCGAGCTCCGCGCCCAGCTGGACCATGTCCGAAGCCTCCGCTTTAGCAACTCGGAGATCATCCAGCTGAGGGGGCAGAGCTTCTACGGCCAGACCGGCATTTTCTCGCCCGGCTATCTCGATGCGCTGTCGAGCTTTAAACTTCCCGATTACAGCATCTCGGCGAACAGCGATGGCCAGGTCAGCCTCGGCTTCGAGGGACCCTGGTGGCAGACGACCCTCTGGGAAATCTACGCACTCGCCATCGTCAGCGAGATGCGCTCGCGCTCGATCATGCGCTCGATGTCCAAGTCTCAGCTCGACATCCTCTACGCGAGGGCAAAGGTGAAGCTCTACGCAAAGCTCGAGCGGCT
>CAZQLI010000219.1:0-3538 GCA_964594145.1 uncultured Sphingomonas sp.
CATTAACCCCGCTCGCCAGCTGTCGGGGGCGGAGTGGTCGGGGCATAGCCCGACGGCGTACCCTGGTAATATTGGCCATTGTAGACATAGCCATCTGCCCGGCCGTCGCGGTCATTGTCGGCCCAGACTGCGCCGGCAAGGCCACCGACCGCTGCGCCAATGACGGCGCCTTCGATCGGGCTGAGGCCACCAATCACTGCACCAGCGACCGCGCCAAGCGCCGCGCCGCCGAGTGCGCCGGTGGCGACACGACGAAGGGTCGGATCATATCCCGGCGGCGTGCCCGGATAATAATTGCCGTTCTGGACATAGCCGTCCGCGTAGCCGTCCTGGTTGTTGTCAGCCCAGATCGCACCGGCGAGACCACCGACGGCGGCACCGATTGCAGCACCTTCGATGACATTCACGCCCGGCACCACTGCGCCAATCGCCGCGCCGCCGGCTCCGCCGATGGCGGCGCCCTGCGCGATGTCACCGGCCGTCTGGCTGTCGGTCGCGCAAGCGCCCAGCGAAACGGTACCGGCGAGCAGGATTGCGATCATTGATTTCCGCATCTTCTGACTCCCTTTATCAAACTGCAAATTGGACCGTGCGCCGGGACCGACGCCCCCGGCAGCGGTGCACAAGTCACCTCGGCCAAACGACAGTCAGGGAAGGAGGTTCCGCATGTTCAACGATATCCGGATCCGGACCACCGATACCATTGTTATGCCCGGCCTCTCTGTGGCACCCTCGAAAACGGGAATTGAACAGGAGCCGTGATGAAGGTCACCATCTACCATAACCCGCTGTGTGGGACCTCGCGCAAGACGCTGGAAATACTGCGCAATGAGGGCGCCGACGTGAACATCGTCGAATATCTGAAGACCCCGCCCGACCGGGCCGAACTGAAGCGGCTTTACGAGCGGGCGGGAATCTCGCCCCGCGACGGGCTTCGAGCAAAGGAACCGCTCGCACAGGAGCTCGGACTGACCCGCCCCGATGTCAGCGACGATGAAATTCTCGACGCGATGATGGAACATCCGGTGCTCATCCAGCGTCCATTGGTGGAGACCGAAAAGGGCGTCCGGCTTTGCCGGCCGCAAGAGGAAGTGCGCCAACTGCTGTGAGCCAGGGCCTTGATCCGCGAATGCTGCTGAGGGGCTATGCCGCTGGCATTTTCCCAATGGCCGACAGTCGCGACGCCGGCGATATTTTCTGGGTCGAACCCCGCAACCGGGCGATCATCCCGCTTAATGGCTTCCACCTCTCGAGGTCGCTTTCAAAAAGGCTGAAGTCGGGCCGGTTCAAGGTTACCCGCGACCGTGCCTTCCACGAGGTCCTGCTCGCCTGCGCGGACCGCGACGAGACCTGGATCAATTCCGACATCGAGCGTGCGACGCTTGGCCTCCACGCGGTCGGCCACGCCCATTCGATCGAGTGCTGGCACGAGGGCGAGCTGGTCGGCGGCCTTTATGGCGTGAAGCTCGGCCGTGCCTTTTTCGGCGAGTCGATGTTCAGCCGGGCGACCGATGCCTCGAAGGTCGCGCTGGCCTGGCTCGTCGCACGGCTCAGGGTCGGCCATTTCACGCTGCTCGACTGCCAGTTCATGACCCCCCATCTCGCGTCGCTTGGAGCGACGACCGTCAGCCGCGACGATTATGTGGGAATGCTTGGCTCGGCGTTGTCGTCGGCCGGGGTCTCGGCAGGCTCGTCCGGTTCCGGCCTGTCCGCGTCGCCCGGCGTCTCCTCCGCGGTGCTGCCGCCCCCCGAGTTCGGGGCGCTGGACCGGCTGCTCGGCGCTGCCGGTGCAGCCGGCGCGGCCGGCCCGGCCGGCCAGCTCATCGCGCAGCTCTTGGGCCAAACGTCGTAGACCGGGTCCTCGACCACGTTGAGCGACGGGCTTTCCTTGTAAAGCCAGCCTGAAAAACGGCGGACCCACTGGCCGTCGGGCCGAAGGCGGTCGACCTGGACAAAGGCCCCGGTCAGCTTCTCGGTCTCCCACGGCGCGCTGGTCTCGCATGCCCGCAGTCGGACCGTGACGTCCTTGACCCGCATTGCCTGTCCGGGCCTAAGCGTAAGGTCGCGAACGATGCCGTTACGCTTGTTGAGAAGCCCCAGGACCGCGACTCTCTCGGCCATCGGGGTGACACCGGGCTGCTCGGCCGCAGCGCGCGGCACGTCGGTGGTCATCGGCTGGTTCGAGATCTGGTCATCCTGCTGGGCGCGCTCGCAGCCGCCTGCGGCAAGAAGCAGCGCGACCGGCAGGAATGCTTGCCCTGTCCTCACGCCTGGTCGGGCTTCCAGGCTTCATAGTCGCCGGTCGAAGCCGGGCGTACGCCGCGCGAGGCAAGCGACCCGCCGGGGCGAAACGCGGCCATGGTGCCGGTGAGGTTGGGCTGCGGTGCCTGCTCGAAGTCCCGGCGCGGCGGAAGAGCCTTTTCGGGAAGCTCGTCGATGGTCCCGCGAAGCCAGGCGTTCCATCCCGGCGGAACCCTGCTGCTGTCGTTCGAGCCATTGTAGATGACCCAGCGGCGGCGGGGATTCTTGCGGTGGCGGTAATAGACGTTGCCAGCCTCGTCACGGCCGACTTCCTCGCCGTTGCGCCGCGACGTGATCATCGTCCCCCAGGAAGCGCCGTTCCACCAGGTGAAGGCATTTGCGAAAATTCCCATGGGCCGCGCCTTTGCCCCGTTACGCGAAGCGAGGCAAGCGACTCTGGCCGATCGGGCGCAAATGCCGGGCTATTGCCTTGCCTGCCACCTGACCTTGTCCCCGGCCCTGATTCCAAGCTCGGCGGAGCGCCCGCCGGCAATCTCGAGCACCGCCGCCACTTCGCCTTCCGACAGCACCGGCTGCTCGGAAAGCGGCACCGTGTTGGCGGCGATGTTGGCGATCGTCCCGTCGGTACGGATGAAGATCATGTCGAGCGGGATGAGCGTGTTGCGCATCCAGAAGCTCGCCTGCCGGGGCGGGTCGAAGGGAAAGATCATGCCCCGGTCAGGAGCAAGCGCGTTGCGGTACATGAGCCCCATCGCCTGCTCCTCGGGGGATGCGGCGACCTCGACCGTGAAGCTGTGGGTCCTGCCCTGCGATTCGATGGTCAGCGGCACCTGCTCAAGCCCTGCCGACGACTGGGCGAGCTCGACGGCATTGGTTGCGGATGGCTGGCATGCAGCGAGCCCGGCAACGAGGCCAAGCGCGAGCGAGCGGGCGATCAGGGTTCGCGAAGCTCGACGGCCGTGAGGCCCTTTCTTCCCGCAGCAATCCTTGCTTCCAGTGGCTGGCCCGGCTGCAGGTCGACGATCTGCGACTGGCGGACCGTCTCCATGTGAACGAAAATATCCTCGCCATCCTCGCCCTCGCCCGCCCGGTTGAGGAAGCCATATCCCTTCACGCGATTGAACCATTTGACCTCCACCGGCTCATATTCGCCCGCGGAATCGACAAGTGCCTTGCGATCCGCGCGCTCGGCCACAGGATGGACCGGTCGGGGTGCCATCGGCAAGGCGGTTGAAAGGTCAATCGAAAGTATCTTGCGCGCCTGGAGGCCGCGATC
>CAZQLI010000220.1:0-3532 GCA_964594145.1 uncultured Sphingomonas sp.
CTCGACCACGGCGACGAATTCGACCGGGATCGCGGTGGTGCCCTGGTGAAGCAGCTGGAAGACCGCGTGCTGGGCGTCGGTCCCGAGACCGCCCCAGGTCACCGGTGCAGAGGGCCGACCAAGCGGCTTGCCATCCGAAGTGACCGACTTGCCGTTCGATTCCATTTCCAGCTGCTGGAGATAGTCGGGAAGCAGCCTCAGCCTCTCGTCATAGGCAAAGAGCGCCCTGCTCTGCACCTTCCGGCCCTGGCTGTAGAAGAGGTCGGCACAGGCCGCCAGCAGCGCGACATTGGACAGGCCGTCGGTGAGCTTGACGTGGCGGTCCATTTCCGCGGCGCCCTCGAGGAGCTCCTCGAACGCGCCCCACCCAAGTGCCAGCGCGATCGACAGTCCGACCGAGGACCATAGCGAGTAGCGCCCGCCGACACCCTCGCCGAAGGGCAGCACCCTCGTCTCGTCGATACCATATTCGATCGCCTTGTGGGGGCTGGCCGTGACCGCGACGACCTGGCCATAGGGATCGGCAACGCCCGCTTCGCGCAGCCACTCGAGCGCCGCGTCGAGATTGGTCAATGTCTCGGTGGTGGTGAAGGTCTTGCTCACCGCCACCACCAGGGTCGAGGCTGGATCCAGTCCCCAGGTCGCCTCGTCGAACGCCTCGCCATCGATGTTCGAAAGGACCCTCACCTCGAACCGGTCGGCATCCCTTCCAAGGGCGTCGATGACGAGATCCGGGCCGAGCGCCGAGCCGCCGATGCCGATGTGCAGGATCGATTCGATCTCGCCGAAGGCGCCGCCCTCGATGGCATCGACAAGGCTCCGCATCCGCTGCCGCCGCTCCGCGGCAAGGCGATTGTCCTCGGCCCTGCCCTCGCCCCGCTCGGCGACATGCGTCGCCGGGCGGTTCTCGCTCTCGTTGACGATTTCTCCCGAGAAGAGGCTGTCGCGGGCGCCCGAATAGTCGACCTCGAAGGCGAGCACCGAAAATTCGCCCATCAGCCCCTCGTCGAGGTGCGTCTTGGACCAGTCGAAGTGGATCGACGCGATATCACGGGTGAGGTTCGCTACCCGGCCGCCATCGGCCTCGAATAACTCGGTCAGCCGTTTTGCCGGATAGTCCTCGATCGCCTTCCAGGCAGCGCTGCAGTCGAGAATCGCCATGGCCAATCGTCATAGTCGGCGGGCGGACATTTTCCATCCCCGCTTGACCTTCCCGGCCCAGCCTTCAAAAGCCGGCCCCCATGGCCTTTCCTTCATTCCGCCGCCGCCGCCGCTATGCCGAGTCCCCGGACAAGCCAGAAGAAACGACCGGCAGCTTCATCAGGTCGCTGCTGTTTCTCGCAATTGCCGCCTGGGCGCTTCGAAGCCTCATCGTTGCGCCCTTCAGCATTCCCTCGGGCTCGATGCTGCCAACGATGATGATCGGCGATTACCTGTTCGTGTCGAAATGGCCCTATGGCTATTCGAGCGCGAGCTTCCCGTTCGAATTCCCGCCTTTCGAGGGCAGGATCTTCGGTTCCTACCCCGAACGCGGAGACGTGGTGGTTTTCGAGGGCCCCGAGGGACAGGACGTGGTGAAGCGCGTGATCGGCCTTCCGGGCGACCGGATCGCGGTCGAAGCCGGCCGGCTCGTCCTCAATGGCAAGATGGTCGCCCGCGAGCGGGTCGAGGATTTCCAGATGACCATCTCTCCCAACAGCCCTTGCCGGGTGGTCCCGCCGGCCTCGCCGATGACCCGGCCCGGCCCCGACGGCGGGCCGGCGTGCATCTATCCGGCCTACCGCGAAACGCTGCCTGGCGGCGCAAGCTTCGTGGTGCTGGACCAGACCGACATGGGCAATGCCGACAATTTCGGGCCCGTCGCGGTTCCGCAGGGCCATGTCTTCGTCATGGGCGATAACCGCGACGACAGCCTCGACAGCCGCTATCCGACCATCGTCGGCGGGATGGGCTTCGTCCCGATCGACCGGGTTGTCGGACGGGCGGAGCTGGCCTTCTGGTCGACCGACGGGAGTGCTTCGTGGATCAACCCCCTAAGCTGGTTCAGCGCGCTTCGCGCCAACCGGCTGGGCACTGATTACCATCCATGAGCAATATTCCCCCCTTCGTTGCCGAAGCCCTTGGCGGCGAGCCGCGCGACCCGGCCCTGTTCGAACGGGCCCTAACCCATGGCAGCCACGGGCGCGACACTTATGAACGGCTGGAGTTTCTCGGCGACCGCGTTCTCGGCCTCGTCGTCGCGAGCTGGCTCTACCAGCGTTACCCGAACGAGCCCGAGGGCAAGATGAGCCGGCGCTACAATGCGCTCGTGGCGCGAGAGACCTGCGCCGAGATCGGCAGGCTGATCGGCCTTCCGCCATTCATCCGTCTCGGAAAGCAGGCCCGCGAAGACAATGCCCAAATGAGCGACAATGTCATTGGCGACGTTGTCGAAGCCATGATCGGCGCCATCTTCATCGACGGCGGGCTGGATCGCGCCGACTCCTTCGTGCGCCAGCACTGGGGGCCGTTTCTCGAGGGACAGCGCAAGGCGCCAGTCCATCCCAAGTCGGCGCTCCAGGAAGTCGCGGCAGAAAAGCGCCTGGGCGTTCCGCAATATGAGCTGGTGAGCCGCTTCGGGCCACATCATGCGCCGCGCTTCCGGGTCAGGGTCAGCCTCAGGGGGCATGGCGAGGCCGAAGCGGAAGGGACGACCAAGCAGGAAGCTGAAACCGCGGCTGCTGCCGCTCTCCTGGAGAAATTCGCATGAGCAGGTGCGGCCTCGTCGCGGTTCTCGGAGCGCCCAACGCAGGAAAATCAACGCTGGTGAACGCGCTCGTCGGCCAGAAGGTCGCGATCGTCAGTCCCAAGGCCCAGACGACCAGGGCCCGGCTGATGGGCATCGCGATCGAGGGCGATGCCCAGATCCTGCTCGTCGATACGCCGGGGATATTCACCCCCAATCGCAGGCTCGACCGGGCAATGGTGAGGGCAGCGTGGGAAGGAGCCGAGGATGCCGACCGCGTGCTGCTCGTCATCGATGCGGCTGCAAAACTCGGCGGCAAGGTCGAACAGATGATCGAGGGCGTGGAGCAGCGCCCCGAGCCCCGGATTCTCGTTCTCAACAAGGTCGACATCGCGAAAAAAGGCGACCTGCTTGGCCTCGCCGCGAGCCTTGCCGAGCGGCTGAAGCCGGAGGCCGTGTTCATGGTATCGGCAACGACCGGTGACGGCGTCGGCGAGCTGAAAAGCGAGCTTGCGCGGGAAATGCCCGAGGGGCCCTGGCATTTTCCCGAAGACCAGCTGACCGACGTCACCGACCGGATGGTCGCGGCCGAGCTCACCCGCGAGCAGCTCTATCTCCAGCTCCACGCCGAGCTGCCCTATGCAAGCGCGGTGGTGACGGAGAAGTGGGAAGACCGAAAGGATGGCTCGACCGTCATACACCAGCAGGTCCTGGTCGAGCGCGACAGCCAGAAGGCGATCGTGGTCGGCAAGGGCGGCTCGCGACTGAAGCAGATCGGCGCGGCGGCGCGCGCCGCCATCTCCGAGC
>CAZQLI010000221.1:0-3481 GCA_964594145.1 uncultured Sphingomonas sp.
CGTGATCCAGTTGCCCTCGGGAAGCATGCCGACGATCTCGCTGTGCGCGTGCTGGCTGATCTGCCGCACAAGCGTCTTGCGATAGGCGTCCGGCATCCAGTCCTTTGGCTCGATGAACTCGTCAGCTGCCACGCGGGCCTCGAAGGCCTCGACCAGCTGCGGGTCCTCGGCCGCTTCGATTGGCTTGACGTTCCTTGATAGCTCGGTCGTGTACATGCAGCAGATGTAGCGATTACCGGGCCCGGCTTCAAACGCCAAGCTACTCGTATTCTGCTGTCACCTGGACGGTGCCGGCATAGGTGCCGTCTGCGCTCGCGGGAATTTCGATCGAGCCGCCGATGTTGAAATCCGTGCCGGGAAAGCCCGAGTTGGTGAGCGTAACGCTTGTCGGGGCATCGGGCGTGAAGGCAATGCTGCTTCCGTCGAGATTATTGACGAGGCTGGCAGCGCTGACGGAAATGCGGACCGTGTTCCGGTTCGAGCCCTGGATGTTCATGATCCCGGGCGTCGGCGTGCCGGCGCAGGTGGCGCCGACCGGGCAGCTCAACACGCCGTCCACGCTCATCGAAACCATGTAGGCCCCGGCAGCTCCGGAGAGAGTCACCGTCCCGAAATCAAGGTCCTGCTTCTTTGACAGGGTCAGCGATTTCACGACCTTGGCGCTCGCCTGGATCGTCGTTTCCGCGCCATGAGCCTGCCCAAGCGGCACGCCGGCCGCCAAGGCCAACAGGCCCAGTCCCGAGACGATGCGAAATCGCTGATTCACTTGCTGCGCGAGCCCCCAACTCTGTTCGGAAACCCATTCGCTAACCCCTCGTGGTAAAAAAGGCGTTAACCAAGGCGCGCTGAATCAAACCGGCGACGCGCAGCCTCGACAGAATCGAGATTCTGCTCGACCCACTGCCAAACGCCGCAGAAGGATTCGCTGAGGCCATGGCCAAGGTCGGTGAGCCGATATTCCACCTTCGGCGGGACGACGGGGTAGACCTTTCGCTCGACCAGCCCGTCCCGCTCCATCTGCCGCAATGTCTGGGTCAGCATCTTCTGGCTGACGGCCGGGATCCTGCGACTGAGCTCGGTAAACCGGAGCACGTCATTTTCCTCGAGCTCCTCGAGGACCAGCAGGGTCCACTTGTCAGCAACCCGGCCAAGCAACTCGTGGACCATGGCTTCGACCTTCGGATCAATCTCGCCATAGCCCGGGCTGCCAGGTTTGACCGCGCCGCTCATCCACGCTCTCCTTTGGGTTAGTATAAATCTTTTCGGTGCCTTCTTCCGCAAGGTTAGTGTCAACCTAGATCCCTGTCTCCCGCAATTTTTAGAGCCATGGAGACCCAGATGGACCTCAATCACAACATGATCCTGCTCACCGGCGGTGGATCCGGCATCGGCCGGGCGCTGGCGCACCGGCTGCACGATCTTGGCAACCGGCTGATCATCACCGGCAGGCGGCTGGAAGCGCTGGAAGAGACAAGGGCCGGCCGCGAGGGGATCAGCGCCTATCCGCTGGACATGAACGAACCGGCAGAGATCGAGCAATTTGCAGCGATGCTCGCCGAGCGCCACCCCGACCTTAATGTCCTCGTCAACAATGCCGGGATCATGTGCCACGAGGACATCGGCCGGCGCCGCGACCTTGGCGATGCCGAACGCATGATCACGACGAACCTCCTCGGCCCCATTCGCCTGATCAACGCACTGGTCGACAGGCTCGCAGAAAGGCCCGGGTCGGCGATCGTCAATGTCACTTCCGGCCTTGCCTTCGTTCCGCTCCCCGACGCGGCGACCTACTCGGCGACCAAGGCAGCGCTTCACAGCTATACGAGGTCGCTTCGACAAAAGCTTCACGATATGGTCGAGGTCATCGAGATCGCTCCGCCGGCAGTCCGGACGGAACTCACCCCCGGGCAGTCCGAGCGCCAAACCTATCTGCCGCTCGACGAATTTGCCGACGAGGTCATGCAGCTGTGGAAGGCAAGGCCGACGCCTCCGGAAATAAACGTCGAACGGGTCCATCCCCTCCGCTTTGCCGAGCGTGATGGGCGCTCCCACGAGATGGAGCAGTTCCTCTCGTCGCTCTAGGGCATGTCTGTAAGGAGCGAGGCCCGTGCCGTTCCCCGGCGCGCCACCGGGCAACGGCGCGGCGCTGGCATAGAGCGGGCATGCGTGCCATGGATCGGCCCGCTACGATCCCCCGCCGAGTGCCGCCGGGACCGGACCGCCCGCCTGGAGAAAGACCTTGAGCTACGAAACGATCCTCTTCGAGCAATCCCAGGGCATCGCCCATATCACCCTCAATCGTCCCGACCGGCTCAACAGCTTCACCCGGGCAATGCACGCCGAGCTCAAGGATGCGCTCCAAAATCTCGGCGAGGCGCGAGTCCTCGTCCTCACCGGCGCGGGGCGCGGCTTTTGCGCCGGGCAGGACCTTAACGACCGGGCAGTTGCGCCGGGAGAGGCGGTGGACCTCGGCGAGACCGTCGAGGAATGCTGGAACCCCCTCGTTCGAAGCCTCGCCGAGCTGCCCCAGCCGGTGATCGCCCGGGTCAACGGCGTTGCCGCCGGCGCCGGCGCCAATATCGCGCTTGCCTGCGACCTGGTGATCGCCGCGAGGTCGGCAAAGTTCATCCAGAGCTTCTCGGCGCTCGGCCTCATCCCGGACAGCGGCGGAAGCTGGCACCTTCCGCGCCAGGTCGGGCAGGCCCGTGCCCTCGCGCTGGCGCTCACCGGCGAACCGCTCACGGCAATGCAGGCTGCCGACTGGGGGCTGATCTGGAAAGCGGTCGAGGACGACCGGCTCGACGAGGAGGTGAGCTCCCTCGCGCTGAAGCTGGCGGGGCTTCCGCCACTTGGGCTTGCCGCCATCAAGAAGATCATCCGTACGTCCTGGTCGCGGAGCCTCGACGAGGAACTGGACCTCCAGCGCGACGAGATGCGCCGCCTCGGGTTCACCAGCGACTATCGTGAAGGCGTTGCAGCCTTTCTCGAGAAGCGTCCCGCGAAGTTCACTGGCAGCTAGGTTGCAAAGGAAAGGGCCCAACTGCCGTCTTGCGGGCGGTCGGCACGGGCGACATTGGGCGCTTGGGCTTTCGTCCCGCGCCTGCAATCGCATTGATGCCCCGGCGCCCGGGGCTGGAGACTGAGAAATGAAGACGCAGCAGCTGCTTAACTATGCCTTCGATCAATGGATAGCGGGCGACACGAGCTCGCTAAGCGACCTTCCATCGGCGATCGACGGCAGCCTCGTCGCCCGGACGGGCTCGGGCGGGCTCGATTTCGGTGGCATGCTCCGGCATGCGCGGGAAAAGGGTGGCCCGGCCCTTCGCAAGATGACGTTTCACGAGCGGGCGCGGCTGATCAAGGGGCTCGGCCTTGCCATCATGGCCCGCAAGGAAGAGCTTTACGAGCTCAGCTACCAGACGGGCGCAACCCGGAAGGACGGCTGGATCGACATCGAGGGCGGCGCTGGAACATTGTTCAG
>CAZQLI010000222.1:0-3459 GCA_964594145.1 uncultured Sphingomonas sp.
CGCGGCTCATCGCGATCGACACCAACCCCGACTTCATCGATTATCTCAACGGGGATATCGAGGACGAGCGGTTCATCGCGGTCCATGGCTCGGCCGCCGACGTCGAGCGGATCATCGCCGCCCATGGCTTCGACCATGCCGATTATATCCTCTCGGGCCTCCCCTTCTCGACGCTTCCGCCCGGCCTCGGCGATGAAATCGGCGCCGCGACCGGCCGGGCCATCCGCGACGGCGGCGCCTTCCTCGTCTACCAGTTCAGCCCCAAGGTGAAGCAGTTCATCGCGCCCCATTTCGAGCGGATCGATCGCGGGTTCGAGTGGGTGAATGTTCCCCCCGCCACGCTGTTCTGGGCGTGGCGCGAGCGAGAGCCGGCCTAGAGCCTACCGAGATTGAGCCGGCGGGTGATGGTATAGTCCGCGCTCGTCACCAGGAAGAAGCTGATTGCCTGGATGATCTTCGTCCACCAGCCCGACCGTGCCCGGTGCAGCTCGGCGGTGATCGGCTCGCAATTCGCCAGTTCCTTCTCGAAATAGGAGCGGAGCAGCGTTGCAAAGGCGGGGTCATCGACCCGAAGCATCATCTCGAGGTTGAGGTAGATGCTGCGGATGTCGAAGTTGGACGAGCCGATGTGGACGATATCGTCGAGGACGACCAGCTTGGTGTGAAGTTTTGTCGGCTGATATTCGAAGATCTCGACGCCGCGCTTCAAGAGGTTCTTGTAGGTATAGCGGGCAGCGGCAATGGTCGCGTGATTGTCCGACTTGGCGGCGGTGATCACCCGCCCACGCCGCCCGGGCCGGCTGATGCGCCTCAGGATCGAGCGCGTCGGGGCGAAATAGGCCGCGATCATCGCGACATCGCCGCTCGAGATAAGGTCGCGGCTGGTTGCCGCCGCCCAGGGCGACAGTTTCGTCATCGGCCCGCCGAAGGTCCATTGCAGCGCGCCATGATGCTCGCTGTGGCGGCGGATCAGGCGATTGAGGGTCCGGATCCTGCCGCCCTTCTTGTATGACCAGTTGAAAAGCTCGTCATAATAGCTGGTGAGCCTTGCAGCGGCATCTCCCTCCACCAGCAGGCCAAGGTCGCGCCAGGCGCCCTCCTCGACCGTCCCGAAATAATCTTGCTCGATGTTGAACCCGCCGATGAGGACCCGGTCATCATCGGCCAGCGCCATCTTCTGGTGGCAGCGGATGAGGTAGCGCCGGCCAAGGGTCGGGTGGAAACGGCAGTAACGCAGGCCCTTCTCGACCAGCGGGGTAAAATATTGGTCCGGGGTATAGGCGCCGAAGCTGTCGACGATCAGAGATACCGAGACATTGCGTTCGATCGCGCGTTCCATCGCAGCATAGACCCGCTGCCCGGCGAGGTCGTCCCGGTACATATAGTAGAGCAGGCGAACATTGTGTTTCGCGCCATCAATCAGCCCGATCAGCGCTTCCATCCGCTCGGGTCCCTCGGTGAGAAGGGTCAGCCGGTTCCCTTCAACCATGACCGCGGGTGCGCCAGCGAGCTTGTCGGCCTCTGCCATGGGTCCAATCTGGAGCCCGCCACTCGTACTGGCAAGGAGCCGATTGGTGGATTTCATTGACTCTCGAGGACCTTCTCCCTATCTCGCCGGCTCTCTCACGAACAAGCAAGGCAAGGCGGAGCGACAATGGCGCGCGTGACGGTCGAAGATTGTGTCGACAAGGTTCCCAACCGGTTCGACCTGGTATTGATGGCGGCGCAGCGTGCCCGCCAGATCTCGTCGGGCGCTGACCTCACGATCGATCGCGACCGCGACAAGAACCCGGTCGTCGCCCTTCGCGAGATCGCCGAGCAGACGGTGAAGCCGAAGCATCTCGAAGAGGCGATCGTTTCCAATCTCCAGCGGGTTCGGATCGACGAGGACGACGAGACGGACGAACTGGCGAGCCTCAGCGAATCGGCCGAGGCGCTGCGCCTTACCGCCGCTGCCCCGCCCCGCCCGACCCCGTCGGGTGGCGATTACGAGTAAGCCCTTCGAGGTTTGCTGATGAAGAAAAGGGCGGCTTTAAGAGCCGCCCTTTTTCTTTGTCCTCATGATCCGCTGTTGATGAAACCTGGCGGCCCGTTACTCCGCTGCACTTTCAAGGTCATTGCGCCAGCCGCTGGACCCACCCGTCCGGTTGACCCATTGCATGTCACCGAGCTTCAGCTCGCGACCGTCGTGGGCAAGGACGCATATCCGCCTCACTGGCTTTCCGTCGCGCTTGTCGGCGAGGAAAATATCCTGGCAGCCATGGCCCCAGTCCTCGCCCCACTGGCGCAGTGCAAGGAATACGGGGAGCAGCGCTTCGCCCTTGCGCGTCAGCGAATAGATGACCTTGCGCCGGTCGGCCGGATCGGGGTTCCGCTCGAGTATGCCGCCCTCGACCAGCTTGGCGAGGCGGTTTGAAAGTATGTTGCGGGCGATGCCCAGGCCGGCCTGGAACTGCTCGAAATGTTCAAGGCCGTTGAGCGCGCCGCGAAGGATAAGGAATGCCCATTTCTCGCCGATGAGCTCGACCGCCGAAGGAAGTGGGCAGCGCAGCGCCGCTGCCCGAAACGCTTCGATGTCCGGTTCGGCCGTGACCGCCAGATGTCGATTCACATGTCACCCCTCTCTTACCGCCCTTCTTGCACGATCCGACGCAAAATAACAGTTGCATCTTGCAACGCGGCCCGGTTAAACAGTTGCAACTAGAAACGCTTTTCCTGAGGTCGAGATGAATCGCGCCGCTGCATTGATTGCTGCTTTCCTGATCGCCACGCCGGCCTTCGCCGGCAGCTATTCGGCGACCCCGACCAATGCCCCCGAACCCGGCAAGATCATTGGCAAGGACATCAGCTGGGCCTGCGCCGATGGCACCTGCCGCGGCTCGACCGAGGCCAGCCGGCCGCTCATTTTGTGCCAGGACCTCGCCAAGCGGGCGGGGGAGCTGCAGAGCTTCGTTGCCGACGGCCGGCAACTCTCGAACGACGAGCTTGCAAAGTGCAACCGCGCTGCCCGCGGCAACAAGGCGGCTCTCGCAAACGCAAACTGAGTTCCCCGCGCTACGTCTTTCCCGGCGTAGCAAGAATCGGCCGGTCCGGGCGCTCGCTCCGGGCCGGCCTTTTTTTCGCACTTGCGAAATCCCCTCCATCATCGCCACATTAGAAGCGTGTTGAGACAATATGAGCTGGTCGAGAAGGTCCGGGCCTATGATCCCGACGCCGACGAGGCGCTGATCAACCGCGCCTATGTCTTCTCGATGAAGGCTCATGGCGCACAGGTCCGCGCATCGGGCGATCCCTATTTCTCGCACCCGATCGAGGTCGCCGGCATTCTCACCGACCTCAAGCTCGACGACGAGACCATCGTCACCGCCATCCTCCACGACACGATCGAGGACACGGTGGCAACGGCCGAGCAGATCGAGAAGCTGTTCGGGCCCAACGTCGCCCGGCTGGTCGACGGAG
>CAZQLI010000223.1:0-3453 GCA_964594145.1 uncultured Sphingomonas sp.
GGTGGGAAACAGCGCCGCGTGCCAGTCGAACAGCCGTTCGGCGGTCAGTGCTTGCGCATAGTTCTGCGTGGCGTCGAGCATCATTTCGACGACGCCTTCGACGTGGCGGTCGGCTTCGACCAGGCCGCCAATGTCCATGCCGAGGCGGCGAGCGATGGAGGAGCGCACCTGCTCCCTGTCCAGCACCTCGCCTTCGATCTCGCTGGATTTGATAACGTCCTCGGTGAGTGCTTGCAGCACCGCTTCCTCGCGCAGCGGGAAGCCCAGTGCCTCCATGTGCCCGATCAGCCGCCCCTGCCGATGGCGCACGGCGGCGAGCGGCTGGGCAAGCTGTTCGTCGCTCCAGCGCAGGTTTGGCCAGTCTGCCAGCTCGTGGATATAGGTCATAATCACCGCACCTTCTGCGGTGATTATAGCGGTTATTCACCGCAACAACAAAGGATATTCACCGCACACTATGCGGCGAATATGACGGCTAATCGCCGCATCGAGAAGGGCATGACGTTCTGTACGTGCAAATTCACGAAAATCGCGAATTTGCGCAATCGCGACATAGCGGCCGGAGCCGGGGCTATTTGCCCCGGGCGACCTCGCCCTCGGTCTTCGGCTTCGGGTTGTAGGCCCGCATGACGATCCGGCCTTGCAGCGGGACGGCGTGGCAGAGGATGTTGAAGCCTTTGCCGTCCTTGTTCGGCCATGCCGCACCGAAGCGGGTCCAGCGGGCTTCGGGACCATTGCCATCGACGCGGTGGAGTATGAAGGCGGGGTGCTCAACGAAAGCGGGAAGAGGCATTCCGATGCTATCGAGCACGCGCTTGCGCACGGGCGAAAGCAACGCGATCCGCGGGCGTTTACGATCGCGGCAACTACTGGGACTAGCGGGTCCGGATGGCGCGGTGGCGGAGTGATTATCCTTGATGCGCCGCGCGGTGGTAGTTGAGGCGCGGCACCCGGCAATGCGGCCGCCACGATCGCTGGCTGACCAGGCGCTTTGCTGAGCCTACCGCGCTGGCTGCGCTCCAAGATTGGCGTTAGCCCATGATTCCATCGCCTGAAGGACCGGGCGGAGGCTCCTTCCAAGATCGGTGAGTGTGTAATCGACACGCGGAGGGATTTCGCCATAGTCCTTGCGGACGATCAGCCCTTCCCCTTCCATCTCCTTCAGCGCCTTGGACAGGGTGCGGTGGGTTAGTGATCCCAGCCGGCGCTGTAGCTCGTTGAAGCGAAGCGGGCCGTCCATCAGCCAATAGATGATCATCGGCCGCCACTTGCCGGAGAGGAAATCGAGCGCCAGCTCGGCCGGACAATGTGCCCCATGCGATATATCTACTTTGGTCATTCGACAGTATCCAATTGGACCGTACTTGCGGAAGTATCGTGCAGTAATATGTTTGATCACGACTGAAAACAACGGGCTTGGGGCGAGCCCAATCCAGTCGCCCTTTTGAAAGGCACGACGATGAAAAAGCTACTGGATGTGCTTCGCAGCGAAAGCGGCCATTGGGTAGGTGACGGCTTTCCCGTACGGTCGCTGTTCAGCTATCAGGGCGACGCGGAGGCGATCAGCCCGTTCCTGCTGTTCGATTATGCCGGTCCATTCAATTTCGGTCCGAAGCTCGGTTCGCCGCGCGGCGTCGGACAGCATCCGCATCGTGGGTTCGAAACCGTCACCATCGTTTACGACGGGGAGGTCAGCCACAAGGACTCGACCGGCGGTGGCGGGACGATCGGCGCCGGCGAGGTCCAATGGATGACCGCCGGCGGCGGCATCATTCACGAGGAATATCATTCTGCCGGATTTTCCAAGTCGGGCGGCCCGTTCCGGATGGTGCAGCTGTGGGTTAACCTGCCCCGGAAGGACAAGATGACACCCGCCGGATATCAGGCGATCACTCGCGACATGATCCCGTCAGCTTCGCTTGGCGACGGCACCGTGCGGGTCATCGCCGGAGACCTCGACGGCACCAGGGGGCCAGCGAGGACCTTCACTCCGATCAACCTGTGGGATGTCCGGCTGCCTGCCGACGTGGAAGTTACGCTTCCGCTGCCGGAGCGGCACAACAGCATGATCGCGGTCCTGTCCGGCCATGTCACGATCGACGGCCAGGGCATCGGCGAGGCCGAAATCGCGCGTTTCTCGACGGATGGCGAGGGCGTGACGGTCAAGGCCGATGGCGATGCCATGATTCTGGTCCTGACCGGCGAGCCAATCGACGAGCCGGTATTCGGATACGGCCCGTTCGTGATGACCAGCGAGTCGGAGATCCGCGAGGCAATCGACGACTTCAACAGCGGCCGCTTCGGCCAGGTGCCGGTAACGGCCTAAACTGCCGGTACCCGGGGGCAATCATGGCTGCCGGGTACCCTTCATTTCCCGACGCGTAGAAGGACATATGCCATGACCAGCGAAACCCGCCGCGACCCGATTGCTGATCATCTCCTGACTCCGGAGAATTCGGCTTTCATCATAATCGACTACCAGCCGATCCAGGTGTCGTCGATCCGATCGATGGATCAGAAGGAACTGGTGTTCAACATCGTCAGTACCGCCAAGGCTGCGGTCAATTACGACCTGCCCATCGTTCATTCGACGGTCAACGTCGAGACCGGCCGAAACAAACCGCCAATTCCGGAAATCCAGGCCGTGCTGGGCCATCTCCCCACTTATGATCGGACCTCGATCAACAGCTGGGAGGATGTCGAGTTCAGGAAGGCGGTGGAGGCAACCGGCCGCAAGAAGCTGATCATGACGGCGCTGTGGACCGAGGCGTGTCTCGCTTTTCCGGCACTGGACGCGATCAGGGAAGGCTATGATGTTTACGTCGTTGCCGACGCCGTTGGCGGAACTTCGCTCCAGGCCCATGAAGCGGCCCTTCGCCGGATCGAGCAGGCGGGCGGCAAGCTCATCAGCAAAACGCAGCTTTATTGCGAGCTGCAGCGGGACTGGAACCGTCAGGAAACCGTGCCGGGATTCATGAACGTGTTTCAAAACTGGGACGGATCGAACCCGGAAAAGGACTTCAAGGAATGAGCCTCGGGAAATGAGCGCACAAGTCCTCTTCAACGGTGCCGGGCACCGCTACGAACTGGCGATCGAAGGCAGCGACAAGCTGGCCTTGGCCTATTTCCGCGACGATGAGAACGGCAACCGGGTGCTTACTCACACCGAGGTACCCTTCGAGTTCTCAGGGAGAGGGATTGGCTCGCGGCTGGCAATGGGCGTGTTCGAGGACGCCAGGGAGAAAGGGGTCAAGCTCGTCCTGCAGTGCCCGTTCATGGGCGCCTGGTTCGCCCGGCATCCTGAATATGCGGACGTTGTCGCCGGTTGACCAACCGGTCGGGGGCCGGCGGGTCCGCTTTTGAGTCAACGTCGGCCGGCCGGCAGGCTGGCAACGCGGGCCCCGGGAGGCCCGGCGGCCAGCCCACTCGAGCGCAGATGAGGCGCCATGGCCC
>CAZQLI010000224.1:0-3410 GCA_964594145.1 uncultured Sphingomonas sp.
GGGCAGGCCGCCTTTTCCCGGGCCCTTTCTTCCGAAGCCTATGTCATGAGCCGGCACTACCAGGGCCTGCCGCCGCCGGTGAGGCCGGGCGAACCGGAGCCTCTCCCGATTGCGGCGCTGCTCTTCCTTGAACGCGGTACATGGTATCGCGCCGGTACCGGCGGGTCATTCAGTCCGCTCGACCCGCGCCAGCAGCAAGAGTGGCTGGAAATCCTTGCCGACACGGGGCCCTGGGCCGAGCCGACATATGCCCATCCTAGCTGCACCGACGCGGGAGCGACCTACCTCGTCGTTTCGCTCCCCAACCGGCCATATCTGCTTCGGGCAGCGAACTGCGCTACCCCCAGGTCCGAGCGGCTGGGACTTGCCGCAATCAACCTTTAAACTATCGCCAAGGCGATGCCCGCCTGGTGACCGGTCGCCAGAATCTGCCGGCCGTGCGGGAGGCGCGGCGCCAGCGTCGAGCATCGCCCTCTTACCCTGCAACCAGCGGAGCGCCATTTCGTTCGTTTGGGGCGACTTCAACCTCGATAGCTGCTAGGGGGTCTGGTCGCAGGTACAAGCGGGAGTTGAGCCATGAGCGAACAGGACAAGAGCTATTTCGCCCGCCGCGCGGCCGAGGAAGCCGAGCTTGCCAGCGCCGCCGGTGACCCCGACGCCAAGGCCGTCCACCAGCGGCTTCAGCGCGCCTATACCGAGCGGGCCTCGGTCGGCGATCGCCCGGGACTTCCAAGCGAGCCAGTCTCCTAGCCGACAAGCTTCCGGCGCGCTTCCTCGACCCTAAGCGACCTTGACCGCGCGCGCGCCTCGCGGAGCCGGGGATAGCCCGAGGCCTCCTCGTCCTCGAGCAGCCGTGTAAAGGCCCCGGCTTTCACCTCTGCCAATATGTCGCGCATGCGCGAGCGGATGGTCTCGTCGACGATTTTCGGGCCGCCGACCACGGCGCCAAGTTCCGCGGTATTGCTGATTGCTTCTCTCATCCCCGCGATGCCGCGCGCCTCGATGAGTTCGGCGATGAGCTTAAGTTCGCCGACACATTCCATGTAGGCGACTTCCTCGCTGACTCCTGCTTCGACCAGCGTGTCGAAGCCGGCGACCAATATCTCGGGAACCGCGCCCCACACCACTGCCTGCTCGTTGAAGAGGTCGGCCTCGCATTCCTCGGCGAAGGTGGAGGTAAGGAGGCCGGCGCGGCCGCAGCCGATCGCCCGGCCATAGGCAAGCGCGATTTCTTGGGCCGACCCGGTCGCGTCCTGCGCCACGGCATGGAGAGCGACCATGCCCTTGCCCTCGAGGTAAAGCGAGCGGAGCGCCGTTCCAGGGCCCTTCGGGGCGACCATGAAGACGTCGAGGTCGTCCCTCGGGATGATGAAGCCGAAGCGAATGGCAAGGCCGTGGCTGAAGCCGAGCGCTGCATTGTGACGAAGCGCGGGCTCGATCTGCCGATAGATGGCGGCAAGCGTCTCGTCGGGCGCAAGCAGCATGACGAGGTCGGCCGAGGCGGCGGCCTCCTCGGGCGAGGCGGTCGCGATCCCGTCGGCGCTTGCCCGCTCGAGGCTGGGCGATCCTTCTCTTAGGCCCACCACCACGTCGAAGCCGCTGTCCTTGAGGTTGAGCGCCTGCGGACGCCCCTGGTTGCCATAGCCGATGATCGCGATCCGCCGGCCATGGAGCGGGGCCGGGTTGATATCGTCGTCGCGAAGAGTTTCCATTGGTAAAGCGCTACCGCGCCGGGGCGAGCAGCGCCAGCGCCCGGTCGATTGCCTCGCCCTCGAGCGGGTCGCGGAACCGCGGCCAGTGAGGCGGGGGCTGGTTGGAAAACCAGGTATATTGGCGCTTGGCGTAGCGCCGCGTCGATTGCTGGCCGGCCGCGATCGCCTCGTCCAGAGTCGATTCGCCTCGAATATGGGAGCCGAGCTCTGCGACACCGATCGCGCGCATGACGGGCATCTCGGGGGCGAGCCCGCGCGAGAGCAGGCGTTTCACTTCCTCGACCGCGCCTTCCCCGACCATCTGCTCGAACCTCAGGTCACAGCGCTCGTAGAGCCACGGGCGGGGAGGGAGCAGCAGGAGCGGCTGGAGGTCGATCTCCTCGCCGATCCCGCCCTTGCGCTCTTCCTGCCATTCGCCGAGCGTCCGTCCGGTCGACCAGGCGACCTCGAGCGCGCGGGCGATGCGGGTGGTGTCGCCCGGGTTGAGCGTCGCCGCGGCGACGGGATCGACCGGGGCCAGCGCGGCGAGGTTCTCGGCGACGCTCGCCGCCCGGACCTTCGATCGAACCTCAGGGTCGATCCCGGGCACCGGGGCAATCCCCTCGATCAGCGTCCTCAGGTAAAGCCCGGTCCCGCCGACGAGGATCGGCAACCGTCCGTTCGCGTGGACGCGCCTTATCTCCGCCTTTGCAAGCTCCGCCCAGTCGGCAGCCGAGCAGGGCCTCGTCCCGTCGAGGACCCCGTAGACGAGGTGCTCCGCGCGGCTCTTTTCGTCCGCGCCCGGCGCTGCCGACAATATGGGCAGGTCCCGGTAGACCTGCGCGCTGTCGGCATTGATGATCGATCCGCCAGTCCGTTCGGCGAGCCTTAGCGCGAGGCCGGACTTGCCGCTCGCGGTCGGACCGGCAATGAGGGCGACTGGAGGCTTGTTCACCTTGGGCATCGCGACGCTGATAGCAGCCGGGCGGCTGGACGAAAGACTGGTTGCTGGCGCGCTGGCACGGCTCGAGGGTGCCCGTTTTGCCGGCTGGATCGACGAGGGCGATGCCGCCGACATCGAGTCGGACGCCGGGGCGTCCGCCATCCGCCACGCGCTGGAGGGCTGGGAAGGGGTGGATGTCATCGTCCAGCCTCCCGGGCCCCGGGAGCGCAGGCTCCTCGTCGCCGACATGGATTCCACCATGATCGGCCAGGAATGCATCGACGAGCTCGCCGACTATGCCGGGGTCAAGGACGAGGTATCGGCCATCACCGAGCGTGCAATGCGCGGCGAGCTCGACTTCGCCGGTGCGCTCGATGAGCGCGTCGCGCTTCTCGAGGGGCTGAAAGAAGAAGTGCTCGGCCAGTGCCTCGCCGAGCGGATCCGCCCCAGTCCCGGCGCCGGAACCCTGGTCCGGACGATGCGGGCCCGGGGCGCATCGACCGTCCTCGTCTCCGGCGGCTTCACGGCTTTCGTCGAGCCGATTGCAGAGAAGATCGGCTTCGAGCGGTTCGAGGCCAACCAGCTCGGCGTGAGCCAGGGAAAATTGACCGGCAGGACCGTTGGCGGCCTGGTCGATTCAGCGAGGAAGCACGATGTCCTCGTCGAGGAATGCGTGAAGCTCGGGATTACGCCGAGGGACGCGATGGCGATCGGCGACGGTGCCAATGACATCGCCATGGTGAGGGAAGCTGGCCTCGGCATCGCCTATCGTGCAA
>CAZQLI010000225.1:0-3405 GCA_964594145.1 uncultured Sphingomonas sp.
CTTCTTCTCCATCGAGCCCTCGCCGCTGTCCCGGTCGATGATCCTTCCCTGCCGTTCGCTGGTCGTTGCAAGCAGCATTTCCTGGACGACCTTCTCGATCGTGTCGGCTTCGCTTTCGACCGCGCCCGACAGCGGGTAGCAGCCAAGCGTCCTGAACCTCACCGACCGGGTCTGGACCTCCTCGCCGTCGCGGAAGCGGAACCGCTCGTCGTCGACCATCAGGAGAAGCCCGTCTCGCTCGACCACCGGTCTCGGCGCGGAAAGATAAAGCGGCACGATCTCGATCTTCTCGCGAAGTATGTAGGTCCAGATGTCGAGCTCGGTCCAGTTGGAGAGCGGGAATACCCGCATGGATTCCCCGGAATTCTTGCGGACATTGTAGAGCGACCAGAGCTCCGGGCGCTGGCGCTTGGGGTCCCAGCGGTGGCTCGCCGTCCGGAAGGAGAAGATGCGCTCCTTGGCCCGGCTCTTTTCTTCGTCGCGCCTCGCACCCCCGAAGGCCGCGTCGAAGCCATGGAGGTCGAGCGCCTGCTTCAGCCCTTCGGTCTTCCAAAGGTCGGTATGGAGCGGGCCATGGTCGAACGGGTTGATCCCGCGCTCCTCGGCCTCGGGGTTCTTGTGGACGATGAGCTGGATCCCGGGCTCCGCAGCGACCTTGTCGCGGAGCGCATACATGGCCTTGAACTTCCAGGTCGTGTCGACGTGCATCAACGGGAACGGGAGCGGGGCAGGATGGAAGGCCTTGCGCGCCAGGTGGAGCATCACCGCGCTGTCCTTGCCGATCGAATAGAGCATCACCGGCCGCGAGCTTTCCGCGACCGTTTCACGCATGATGTGGATGCTCTCGGCCTCGAGACGGTCGAGATGGGTCAACGCCTGCATTCAATCTTCCTGGTGCGAGAACCGTCCCTTGTCGAACGCCTCGTCGTCAGCTGGCCTTGCCTTCGATGGCGTCTGCAAGCGGCTTCAGCCCGTTGCCATATTTCTTCCAGCGCTTCACGGCCGTCTTGTAGATGGGCTTGCGCACCTGGGCGACGCTTGCGGTCTTCACCGGCCGGTCCGACTTGTGGAACTCGAGGCACTTGTCGTTCCAATCTAGTCCGAGGAACTTGATTAGGTCCTTTGCTTCCTTCTCGGTGTTCGCAACGACATCCTCATAAACCACGCTCGTCATGGTGCCGGCAGGGAGCACCTCTTCCCAATGCGCCATCAGCTCGCGATACTTGCCATAGTAGCGGCCGAGCTCGCCCAGGTCATAGCTGTGCGGCATGTCGTCCTTGAACAGCTTGGTGAAGCCCGAAAGGCAGGTATCGATCGGGTCCCGGGCCGTGTGGATGAACTTCGCCTTCGGGAAGAGCATGTGGATAAGCCCGACGAAGAAATAGTTGGTCAGCAGCTTGTCGGTAATTTTCTTGGCATCGCCGGCGCCCTTGGTCAGTGCCGCGAGATAATTCTTGGCGACGATATCGAGCTGGGCCGGAGTGATCTTCTGCGCCATCTCGGGATATTTGGGCAGCGACGGGAAGCGATCCCGAAGCTGGCCAAGCGCCCGGCTGAGATATTTTACCTCGCCGGCGCCATAGACGTCCGGGTGGCTCGAGAGGATCTGCTCGACGAGCGTCGAGCCCGACCGTGGCATTCCGACAATGAACACAGGCCGCTCGTCGTCGATCCCTTCATATTTGTTGTTGGCCAGCAGGTCCTTGGTGAAGGTCGCCCGGATCGAGTCAAAGAAGCCGAATGTCTCGGCTTCATTATAGTCGAGCTGCCGACGCTTCATCCGACCGCCGACGATATAATGGTCCAGCGCCTTTTCATGCTCGCCGCGGTCGTCCAGCGCCTTCGCATAGGCGAAATGGAGCGGGAGAAGATGGTCCGCCTCGAGGTTCTTCGATGCCTCGAAGATTGCGTCCATCCGGTTGAACAGCTCCTCGCCCTCGCCCTTCGAGAAATCGACCAGGTCGTTCAAATTGGCATAGGCGCCATACATGGTGTCGTTGAGCTTCAGCGCCTTGAGAATATAGTCCCGCGCCTCGTCCAGCTTTCCGACCGACTTCAGCGCGACCCCGTAGAAATTCAGTGCGTCCGGGTTCTTGGGATTATGCTTAAGTGCCCGGTCGAGCACCTCGATCGCTTCGTCATAGCGGTCGGTCTCATGCAGGACCTGACCGAGGATGGTCAGCCCTTCGGCATTCTCCGGTTCCTGCGCAAGCGCCATGCGGGCGGCCTGTTCCGATGCCTGCAGCGCACCGCGGCGCAACTGGATCTTGGCGGTGATCAGCAGCGTCTGGACATTCTTCGGTGCGAACTTCAGCGCGTCACCGAGGATCCTGAGCGCGTCGACCTCCTTTTTCTGGCCCGAGTAGAGGAGCGCGAGGTTATTGTGCGCCTCGACGTAACGCGGATTCTGCTGGATCGCCTTGCGCAGTGCATGCTCGGCTTCCTCGAACTTCTTGTCCTGCTGGAGCAGCGTGCCGAGATTATTATAGGCCTCTGGGTAATTTTCGCGGATCGTCAGCGCTTCCTGATAGGCCTGGATGGCCCCGTCGATGTCGCCTGTCACGCGCAGCGCATTGCCGAGATTGTTGAGCGCCTCTGACATGTTCGGACGGGCCTCGAGCGCCTTCTTGTAGAGCTCGACCGCCTCGGAATATTTGCGCCGCTCATAATTGATGATTCCGAGATTGTTCAGCGCCTGCGGGTTCTTGTCGTCCAGCTTCAGCGCCGCCTCGAGCGCCTCCTCGGCCTCGTCGGTGCGTCCCGCCTGGCGAAGCACCTCGCCGAGATTGGCGTGGTAGCTGGAAGCCTGGGGGTTGATCTTGATTGCCCGCTTCAGCGCGGCGACCGCCTCGTCGGTCCGGCCCAAAGCTGCCAGTGTCACACCGAGGATGTTGTGCGGATCGGAAAGACCCGGTCTTGAATCAATGATCTGCTGGCAGACGCGGGCGGCCTCCGGCAGCTTGCCGCGGCTGTAGAGCTGGCCGGCCATTTCGACCGCCTTGACCGGCGAAACATTCACCCTTCCATGCAACGCCTTGCTGATTGCATCGTCAATGCTTCCCTTGTGCGCTGCTCGAGCCTGTGGCTTGGCATTGCGCCCGGGAGCGGGGCGACGGCTGTTGTTCGCGGCGCCGCGCTGTGCGCCACCCTTTGCTGCGGCCTTTGGCGCGCTGGTGGTTTTGGTGTCGGTCATGACGATTCTTTTACCCTGAAGTATCAGCAAATAAAGGGCTTAGGCCGGCTGCGCGGCTTTTATCCCCACCAAAAAGAAAGAAGAGGGAATTGCTTCCCTCTTCTCTCTTTTCCATCGGGCCCCGGCTGGGCCGGCCAACTGGTGGCCGGCGTCAGCCCGGCGCCTTCCTTAACCGCGCTCCGGTTCCGGCGGCGGCGGCGGCGGCGGCGGCG
>CAZQLI010000226.1:0-3404 GCA_964594145.1 uncultured Sphingomonas sp.
GACGCCGTCATTGGCCGCGACCAGCAACGGGTCCTCGTAGCCAGCTGCCTTGAGGTCGAAAAAGCCGCCGAACCCGCCGAGCTCGGCGTTGGCACCGGGGCGTGCAGTCGATCTGGCGAGCGGCGCGATCGCCTTCACCAGCGCATTGCCGGCGGCAATCGACACGCCCGCATCGGCATAGGTCAGGGGCTTTTGCGTCATGCAGCGGGCGACTAGCCACATCTGACTTGGATTTCCACGCCATTGTCGCCAAAAGCCTCCAGATGCTTTTCCGCCGGCCCGTCGTCATCACCCTTGCTGCTGTTCTCCTGTTCGCCGGACTTGGCGGCGCTCTCGTCGCGCAGATGGAGACCGCCGAGCGGGGAATTCTCCCGATCGACAGTTCGGGGACCCTCGAAATCGGCGGGATCAAGGTCGACGTCGCCGGAAATGATGCCCAGAGCGCGCGCTTTGCCGGCTGGCGCATCGCCCAGCGCGAGGGCTTCAAGGCCCTCTGGGCCAAGATGAACAATCGCCCGGTGTCCCAGGCCCCGAATCTCTCGGATTCGACGCTCGATGGCCTGGTCAGCTCGATCGTGGTGGAACAGGAGCAGATTGGCCCGAGGCGCTATATCGCGACGCTCGGCGTGTTGTTCGACCGCGCCCGGGCCGGCGAGTTGCTCGGCGTCGCCGGCGAAGTCCGGCGCTCGGCGCCAATGCTGCTGATCCCGGTGATTGCAACCGGCGGCGCTGCGACCAGCGTCGAGCTGCGCAATCCCTGGCAACGCGCCTGGGCGCAGTTCCGCACGTCCAACAGTCCGGTCGATTATGTGCGGGTCAGCGGGCTCGGAGTCGACCCGCTCCTGGTCAATGCTGCCCAGACCCGCCGGCCCGGTCGCGGCTGGTGGCGCAATATCCTCGACCTTTACGGGGCCGCAAACGTCCTCGTCGCGGAGGTGCGGATGGACCGGCTCTACCCCGGCGGCCCGGTAAAGGCACGCTTCACGGGGCTGTTCGGCCCGGACGCGAGGCCGCTCGGCAGCTTCGAGCTGGTGGCGCGCAGCAGCGAAGACCTTCCGCGAATGATGTCGGAAGGGGTCGAGCGCATGGACCAGCTGTTCGTGCGCGCCCATGTTGCCGGGATCGTCCGCGGCGACCCGGATCTCATCATCCAGCCGCCGCCCCCGCCGGTGGAGGAAGAGGAGGAGGAGGCTCCGAGCGCGGTCACCGTTGCAATCACCGCTCCCAACGATGCCTGGCGCGACTATGGCATCGCGGTGATCCGCTCCATCCCGGGTGTCAGCGTCTCGGGCTCGGGGACGATGGTGACGGTCACCTACAGCGGCGGCGCGGCCGGGCTTCGCGACCAGCTGATTGCCCGGGGCATGACCGCGAGCCTTGAGGGCAATAGCGTCCGGCTGGTCGCGGCGCCGAGGGCTCCCGTGGCGCCGGCGCCGGCGCCGGCTCCTTCACCGGCGCCATGAGGAGCGGCGCGGACCAGATCGCGCTGCCACTGGACTGGCCGCAGGCCACCGACGATCACCGCTTCATCGTGTCGGCGGCCAACCGCGAGGCCTATGAGCATTTTCGCGCGTGGAGCCTCTGGCCGGTAAGAGCGACGATGCTGACCGGGCCGCGGCGTTCGGGACGCTCGCTCCTCGCCCGGGCCTTTATCGCCCGGGTCGGCGGCCGGCTGTTCGACTGCGCCGACCAGCGGGACGAGGAGGAGCTGTTCCACGCCTGGAACGCGGCCCAGGAGGACGGCCGGCCTCTCGTCCTCATCGTCGACGAGGTCCCGCCGGCCTGGGAAATTTCTCTCCCCGATCTTCGGACGCGGCTCGCGGTAACGCCGATCGCCCGGATCGAGCAGCCTGACGACGAGCTGTTTTCGGCGATCATCCGCCTGCTTTTCTCGGACCGGGGCCTCCACATCCCCGAGGATTGCCTCAAATATATCGCCGAGCGGGTTGAGCGAAGCTACTGGATGGCCGAGCGGGTGGTCGAGGCGATCGACCGCTTTGCGATCGCCGAGAAGGCAAGGCTCAACCTCCCGACGGTCCGGAGGGCACTGGCCGACAGCCGGATCGTCGAATCGAGGGGCGCGGCATGAGCAGCAGGGTCGAGACCACCGAGGCGCCCGGCCCAAGGCTGTTCAATCGCGAGTTGAGCTGGCTGGCGTTCAACCGCCGGGTGCTGGAAGAGGCCAGCAACACCGCCCACCCGCTGCTCGAGCGGCTTCGCTTCCTGTCCATCTCGGGAACCAATCTCGACGAGTTCGTGATGGTCCGCGTAGCCGGGCTCAAGGGCCAGCAGATTCGCGGCGTCGAGGATCTAAGCGCCGATGGCATGACGCCGACCCAGCAGCTCGAGGCGATCGCCCGCGAGACCGATTCGCTGGTCGTTGCCCAGCAGGCGGAATGGATATTGCTGAGGGCAGCGCTGTTCGACCAGGAGGTCGAGGTGCTTGGCGAGAGCGACCTGACGCCGGCCGACCTGAAGTGGCTCAAGGAATATTTCCGGGAGGAAATCCTCCCGGTCCTCACTCCCCAGGCCATCGATCCGTCCCACCCGTTCCCGTTCATCCCGAACGGCGCCTTCAGCCTGATCTTCGAGCTTCGCCAGGGAAAGAAGGCCGACCCGGTGGTCGAGCTGCTGATGATTCCCTCCACGCTTCCAAGGTTCGTGAGGCTGCCGGGCCCGGGGCACCGCTTCATCGCCATCGAAAAGGCGATCCGCACCCAGTTCGAGCAGATTTTTCCAGGCTTCACGAGGCTCGGGTCCGGCGCGTTCCGGGTCCTGCGCGACAGCGACATCGAGATCGAGGAAGAGGCCGAGGACCTCGTCCGCTATTTCAGGAGCGCGATCAAGCGCCGGCGCCGGGGCAGGGTGATCAGGCTCGAGTTTTCCGCCGACACCCCGCCGACGCTGGAGGAGCGGGTTCGCGAGGGGCTGGCGGCCGGAACCGCGCATATCGCCGAGAGCGCCGGGTTCATCGGCATCGCCGACCTTGGCCAGCTGGTCGAGATCGACCGGCCCGATCTCAAGTTCACCCCCTATACCCCGCGCTTCCCGGAACGGATCCTCGAGCATGACGGCGACTGTTTTGCAGCGATCAGGGCCAAGGCCTTCATCGTCCACCATCCCTATGAGAGCTTCGAGGTCGTGGTCGCCTTCCTTCGCCAGGCGGCCGAGGACCCCGACGTCGTCGCGATCAAGCAGACGCTTTACCGGGCCGGCAAGCAGTCGGCGATCATCGACGCACTGGTGGCCGCCGCGGAGGCAGGCAAGTCGGTGACGGCGGTGGTCGAGCTGAAGGCGCGCTTCGACGAGGAGCAGAACCTCCTCTGGGCAAGCCGTCTCGAGCGCGCGGGCGTCCAGGTGATCTATGGCTTCGTCGAGTGGAAGACCCACGCCAAGGTCTCGAT
>CAZQLI010000227.1:0-3387 GCA_964594145.1 uncultured Sphingomonas sp.
GATGCAGTTCCATTTTGCGCTTCTCCTGCGAGGATGCTCTCTCCAAACCCGAATGGCCGCGCACGGGTTTCGCAGGTGGTTGGGCCCAGCTACCGCTTCATCGAGCATGGAGTTGCCGCTGGCCGCTCTCCGCGCTGGCGGAAAAGCGGCCAAAAGTGGGAAATGAGCGCCCGCTCAAGGCTGCCAAACCGTCAAAAGCCTTTTATCGGCGAATAGGCTATGATCATAAGCCATTGAAAGAGAGGCATATTCCAGCCCATTGCCGGCGAGCCATTCTTGGCCTTTACGCAATGGGCGGCACTCATTAGGAGAGCGCCTTCATAGGCGTCCGCGCGGGCGTGGCGGAATTGGTAGACGCGCTGGATTTAGGTTCCAGTATCGCAAGATGTGGGGGTTCGAGTCCCTTCGCCCGCACCAATTTCAGCCACGGCCCTGCCCATCGGGCAGGCGAGCACGGGTTGAATGCGGTCGTCCGACGAATTTTTCGAACTGGGATTATTGCGCTGTGACCATGAAGACCGTTGAGACGGAAAACGAGGGCCTGAAGCGGGCTTATACGCTGACCATTCCGGCCAAGGACATCGACGCCCGCGTCGATGGCGAGGTCAAGCGGATCGCCCCGACGGTCCGCATGCCCGGGTTCAGGCCCGGCAAGGTCCCGCCCAACCTCATCCGCAAGATGCATGGCGAAGCGCTGATGCGCGACGCGCTCAACACGGCGGTGCAGGACAGCATCCAGAAGCTCATGGCTGACAAGAAGCTCCGTCCGGCGATGCAGCCGGAAGTCGAGCTCGACGAGGGCTATGAGACCGGCAAGGACGCCGAGATCCGGGTTCGCCTCGAGACGCTTCCAGACGTGCCGGCGCCGAAGATCGAGGGCCTGAAGCTCGAGCGCTTCAACGTCGAGGTCGACGAGAAGGCAGTCGAGGAGCAGCTCGAGCAGCTTGCCAAGTCGCAGGCGCGCTTCGAGGACGCGACGAAGGGCCACAAGGCCGCCACCGGCGACCAGCTGGTGATCGATTTTGTCGGCAAGGTCGACGGCGTGGCGTTCGAGGGCGGCACCGGCGAGGGCATGGCTGTCGTCATTGGCTCGGGCCAGCTGATCCCGGGCTTCGAGGAGCAGCTCGTCGGCCTCAAGGCCGGCGATGAAAAGCAGATCGAGGTGACCTTCCCGGCCGACTACCAGGCCGAGGACCTCAAGGGGAAGCCGGCGACCTTCGACATCAAGGTCCAGGGCGTGAAGGTCGCGGGCGAGACCAAGATCGACGACGAGTTCGCAAAGCAGCTTGGCCTCAACGACCTCGAGCAGCTGAAGGGGCTGCTGCGCGACCAGCAGCGCCAGGAACTCAATGGCCTGACCCGGACGCACATGAAGCGCCGGCTGCTCGACCAGCTTGCCGCCGACCATGATTTCGAGGTCCCGGTCTCGATGGTCGAGGCCGAGTATGAGAATATCATGGCGCAGCTTCGCCACGAGGCGAGCCACGAGCAGGACCCGCAGGCCGCGCTCAAGGAAATCGAGGCCGACGCCGAGGACTATCGCAAGATCGCCATCCGCCGGGTCCGCCTCGGCCTGCTCCTCAGTGAGATCGGTTCTGCCAACGGGATCGACGTCACGTCGCAGGAAATGAACCGGCTGATCGGCCAGGCCGCGGCCCAGTACCAGCCGAAAGACCGCGACGCATTCATCCGCTACATCCAGCAGAACCCGATGGCTGCAGCCCAGCTGAGGGCGCCGCTTTACGAGGACAAGGTCGTCGACTTCCTGTTCGAGCAGGCGGAGATCAGCGACCTCACGGTGACCCGTGACGTGCTCGAGGCCGACCTCGAGAGCGAGGAAGGCCAGGTCCATGGCCCGGGTTGCGGCCATGACCACGACCATGGCGAGGCAAAGCCGAAGAAGGCCGCTGCCAAGAAGCCTGCGGCCAAGAAGGAAGCCAAGGCCGGCGAGGGCGAGAAGGCCAAGGCCGAGCCCAAGAAGGCGGCGAAGGCCGAGGCCGCCCCGGCAAAGCCGGCCAAGGCGGAAACCCCGGTCAAGGCCGAGAAGGCTGCCCCCAAGAAGGCCGCTGCAAAGCCTGCCAAGGCCGAACAGGCTGCCCCCAAGAAAGCCGCTGTAAAGAAGCCAGCCGCCAAGAAGGCTTGACCAACTCCCTTCTCCCGTTGAGGGATGGGGAATTGGCCGGCGGGACTGGGCCCGGCTGGCTTGGGGGACTGGTCTTGGACAGCGTACGCATCGCCGTCATCCTGCCATGCTATAACGAGGAAGCCGCGATCGCCGAGACGATCGCCGGCTTTCGCGCCGCGCTGCCTTCCGCCGCCATCTACGTCTACGACAACAACAGCAGCGACGGCACCGTCCAACAGGCTCGGGCGGCTGGCGCTACCGTCCAAAGCGAGCGGCAGCAGGGCAAGGGCCATGTCGTCCGCAGGATGTTCGCCGACGTCGATGCCGATGTCTATGTCATGGCCGATGGCGATTTGACCTATGACCCGGCCGCTGCCCCGAAGATGGTCCGGATGCTCCTGGAAGAGCAGCTCGACATGGTCGTCGGCACCCGCCAGCACGAGGCGGCGGACGCCTACAGGGGCGGCCATGTCATCGGCAACAGGCTGTTCACCGGCCTTCTTGCCCGCCTTTTCGGGCGGAGCTTCACCGACATTTTCTCGGGCTACCGCGTTTTTTCGAGGCGGTTCGTGAAAAGCTTCCCGGTATTGTCGGAAGGATTCGAGATCGAGACCGAGATGAGCGTCCACGCGCTCGAGCTCAGGATGCCGGTCGGCGAGATCGTCACCAGCTATGGCGCAAGGCCCGAGGGCTCATCCTCCAAGCTCTCGACCTATCGCGACGGCTGGCGGATCTTAAAGACCATCGGGACGCTCTACCGGGTCGAGCGGCCGGTCCTCTTCTACGGCGGGATCGCGGCATTGCTGGCGGTCGCGGCGGTGATCCTCGCGGTCCCGCTGTTCATCACCTATATCGATACCGGGCTGGTCCCGCGCTTCCCGACGGCGATCCTCGCGACCGGCATGGTCATCGTCTCGGTCTTGAGCTTCTTTGCCGGCCTCATCCTCGACACGGTGACGAGGGGCCGGCGCGAGATGCGAAGGCTCGCCTATCTTGCCCACCCGGCGCCGGTCGGCCCGGCCGGCTGACACGGGCTACAACAACCGGCGGCCTCGGCTGCGGCCGGGGCCGAGAGCGGTGGACCCAGCCTGTCATTCGGAATTGTTCGCAACCAGCGGGTTGAACATTGGCGCAAACCTGCCGATGTAAGCCGGCACGCAACGCAAGGACCTGCTTTCCCATGGACCATCACGACATCGTTTCCGGCCTAGTTCAAATCGTCAGCGAGAAATCGATCCGGGGCTAGCGCAGCTTCGACATCT
>CAZQLI010000228.1:0-3379 GCA_964594145.1 uncultured Sphingomonas sp.
TTCGAGCAGGCCGAGGCGATCAGCGAGGCGGCGCTCGAGGAGTGCGAGCGCTTCTACCCGGTATTCCAGTTCGTGCTCTGGGGCGGCAAGTCCCCGACGGAAGCGATTTCCGCGGCGCTCATCGATACCGCCGGCGAAGCCTGATCCCGTGGCAGCCCGCTTTCCCGTGCCAGCCTGGCTCGTCGGGTGCGGCAACATGGCCGGCGCAATGGTCGCCGGATGGAAAAAGGGTGGCATTGACCTGTCGGGGGTGACGGTCATCCGGCCGAGCGGACGAGCGGTCGAGGGGGTCCGGACCGTCACCGGCTACCCCGACGAGTTGCCCGCCTTCGTCATGCTCGGCTTCAAGCCGCAGAAGCTGGACGAGGTGGCGCCGGGGCTCGCGGAAAGGATCGGGCCGGGCACACGCCTCGTATCGATGCTTGCCGGCGTATCGGCGGCGTCGCTTCGGGAGCGTTTTCCAGAGGCAGGCCCGATCGTCCGGATCATGCCCAACCTGCCGGTTGCGCAAGGCCATGGCGTAACCGGCCTCTATGCCGAACACGGCACCCGGGACGAGCTCGCCGACGTCGACCAGCTGATGGCCTCGCTCGGGATGATTGCCTGGTGCCAGACCGAAGCCGAGCTCGGCATCATCGGCGCTATCTCGGCAGCAGGCGTTGCCTATGTCGCCCGCTTTGCCGATGCGCTCGCGGTTGCGGGCAAGTCCATGGGGCTTGGCCCGGGCATGGCCGAACAACTTGCCGTCCAGACCCTCGTCGGGACCGCGGCCTATGCCGCTTCCCAAGGGGTTTCCATGGGCGAGATATCGCGCCGGGTGGCAAGCCCGAAGGGCACGACAGAGCAGGGCCTTGCCGTGCTCGACGGGCCCGACGGCCTGGACGCCCTGGTCCGCCGCGCTCTCGACGCCGCGGTTCGCCGCGGGGAGGAGCTGGCTTCCGAGGCCGCCCGCCGCAATTGACGCCTCTCTGCCGCTATCCTAGGCGCAATTGATCACCAGGAGAGGTAGGAAATGGCCGAGACGAGCAGCTTCGATGACCGGGACGGATGGATCTGGTTCGACGGAAAGCTGCAGCCCTGGCGCGAAGCCAATGTCCACATGCTCACCCACGCGCTGCATTATGCATCCTCGGTCTTCGAGGGCCAGCGCGCCTATGGCGGCGTGATCTTCAAGCTGAGCGAACATAGCGCGAGGCTTCGAAGGTCCGCCGAGCTGCTCGGGTTCGAGATACCCTGGACGGTCGAGCAGATCGACGAGGCCTGCAACGAGGTGGTGAAGGCCAATGGGCTGACCGATGCCTATGTCCGCCCGCTGGCCTGGCGCGGCTCGGAACAGATGGGCGTTTCGCCCAAGGGCACCAGGCCGCACCTTGCAATCGCTGCCTGGAACTGGGGCAAATATTTCAAGCCGGAGATTGCCGAAAAGGGCCTTCGCCTCGACATCGCGCCGTGGCGGCGCCCGGCGCCCTACACCGCGCCAGTCCACTCCAAGGCCGCGGGCCTTTACATGATCGCGACCCTCTCCAAGAAGCATGCCGACGACCGCGGATTTGACGATGCGCTGATGTTCGACTGGCGTGGGCAGGTCGCCGAGGCGACCGGCGCCAATGCCTTCTTCATCAAGGAAGGCAAGCTCTTCACCCCGACGCCCGACTGTTTCCTGAATGGCATTACCCGCCAGACCGTGATGGACCTTGCCCGCCGGCGCGGCATTGAAGTCATCGAGCGGGCGATATGGCCGGAGGAGCTCGAGAGCTTCGAGCAGATGTTCATCACCGGCTCGGCCGCCGAAGTGACGTTCGTTCGCTCGGCCGGCCCGTGGAACTTCGAGGTCGGCGACCTGTCGCGCCAGCTGGCGCGAGACTATGACGAACTGGTCAACCGCCGCCTCAATTTCTGACCCATTATTGCATTCTCGCGCGGATTCACCCTTTCTTCGCATTCTCCCCATAAGCCGGGATTTGCCGGATCATCTGGAGGCAGGGCGGAGACCGGGTAAGCGTGGCGCATTCAACGGCAAGATCGAACCAAGGTCCGAGCGGGCGTCCGCGCGGAATGAACTGGCGCGACCTGCTGTCACTCAAGACGCCCGCCGACCGCATCGGCCGCGCTGTCCGCCAGTCGCAGCTCGAAGCCCTGGTCCGGCTGGTGCCGGCGACGGTCGTCATCCAGATCCTGACTGCCGCAATGATGGTCGTTGGCCTTCGCAACACTACCGACAATTTCCAGCTTGGCCTGTGGTTCGGCGGCATCCTGCTCGGCTGCTTTGCCCGGGGCGTCCGCGCCGTCAGGCTCCGCTACGATCCCGACTATGCGACGCAGTTCCCGGCAAGGACCGACCAGATTTGCCTCATCGTCCTTCTCCTTGCCTCGCTCTGGATCGTCCCGCCGCTGCTGTGGTTCGAGGCAGCAAGCCCCAACCAGCGCATCTTCATGTGCGTGGTGATGGCGGCGCTGGTCAGCGCCGGCAGCATCACCCTGGTCTCGCTTCCCCAGGCAGCGCTTATCTATGTTGGCTGCCTCACCATCGGCTGCCTCGCGCTCACCATCAGGCTGGGCAGCGCCTCGATGTTCAGCCTGATGCTGGCCTATGCGCTGGTGCTTGCATTCAACATCCTCAGCACGGCGAGGCAGTTCATCGCCCATAGCCGAGACCGTATCGAGCTTCGCGAGCAAGGCGAGATCATCAAGCTCCTGCGCGAACTCGAGGCCACGGGTTCCGGCGGCCTATGGGAGCTGGACGCGGACCTTCGCATCGCCAAGATGTCGGCCGAGCTGCTGAGCGAGATGCGCCTTACCGAAGAGGCGGTAATCGGTATTCCCTATCACCGCTTCCTCGACCCGATGGGCCAGATCTCGACGCTGTCGAGCGGAATGCGCTCGCTTTTCCAGGACCTCGAGAGCGGGACGCCGTTCAGGGACCGGGCCATCCTCTCGGCCGACCGGGTGCGCTGGTGGTCAATCTCCGGAAAACCGATCCTCGACGAGGCCGGTGAGCTGGTGGGCTGGCACGGGGTTGCCTCGGACATCACCGACGCAAGGCTTTCCGGAGACGATTCCGTTCGCGCGGCCCGCACCGATCCCCTTACCGGCCTTGCCAACCGGCTGCTCGTCCGGGAGCTGCTCGAGGAAGCCGTTCTGCAGCAATGGGAAGATTGTTCCGGCTGCGCGCTGCTCCTGGTCGATCTCGACCGGTTCAAGCTCGTCAATGACACGCTCGGCCATGCCATCGGCGACCAGCTGCTGGTCGAGGTCGCACGCCGCCTCGAGGCCGCCGTTGGCGACGGGGGGCGCATCGGCAGGATCGGCGGGGACGAGTTCGCGGTGGTGTGGAGCGGCGACTGCCAGGCGGAAAGCGTTTCGCGGGTCGCCGACCGGA
>CAZQLI010000229.1:0-3352 GCA_964594145.1 uncultured Sphingomonas sp.
CTCGCCGCACGGGCAAACGCCGCCTGGTCATTTCCGACCTCGGCGGCGATCTGGCGCGCCCGCTGCTCGGCGCCAAGCCAGCTTTCCTCGTCGTCGCCGTCGGGCTCGATGAGGATATGGGCGGCTTCGAACAGGTCGGGCGTCCGGAACCGCCCCTCGTTGGCCTCATAGTAGCGGCGGCATTCCTCCTCTCCGGGCTCGGCCGGGGAAACCGCCTGTTCGAGCAAGGTCCGGACGAGGGCGTCATCATCCTCCTCTATCCGGCCCGTTTCGTCTTCCTCGGGTTCGGCCTCCAGTCCCAGCCGCCGTGCTTCCTGGAGCAGGAGCTCGCGGACCGCGAGGGCGCGCGCTGCCTCGATCCAGGCAGTCTCGGCGTCGGGCGCGGGATGGTGCTGGATTTCCCGGGCGATGGCCTCGGGGTCGATCTCCACGCCATTTACCCGGACCTCGCCAAAACTGGGCGGTGGCGGGATCGAGGGTTCGGGCCCGGCGCAGCCATGGCTCGCGCAGCCGCTTGGCATCACCGGCGGCGAATGCTCGGAGCTTTCCAGGTCGATTGAGTCGAGGCGGCGGCTCATGTCGCGCGGCCCTCGTCCAGCGCGGTGCGCATCACCGTGTCGCCGCCATAGCTCGGTGCAACGCCGGCCGGCCCGTGGGTCGGCGAGCGAACGCGGCCAACCCGTCGGGAGCGCACGATCTGGAAGCCCGGGCGTATAAGGTAGGTGAGCGGGGCGCTCCAGATATGGACCAGCCTCGTGAAGGGCGTGATCAGGAAAAGCGTCAGCCCGAGGACGATGTGGAGCTTGTAGACGAGCGCCACATCCTTGATGAGCTCGGGCGCTGCGGGGTCGAGCGTCAATATGCCGTTCGCCCAGCTCATGAACCTCACCATCTCGCTGCCGTCGAGATGCTGGATCGTCCAGTAGGTGGTGAGGATTCCGAGGATGAGCTGCAGCCACAGCAGCACGAGCACCGCTATGTCGCCCCAGGACGAGCTTCGACGGATGCGCGGATCCAACAGGCGCCGGTGAAGGAGCAGGGAGCAGCCGACGAATGCCGCGAGGCCGGCAAGCCCGCCGACGACGAGTGCCGCGGTCTGCTTGAAGGAGTGGCTGACGCCGAGCGTGTCGAATACCGTGATCGGCGTGAGCAGGCCGATGAAATGGCCGACCAGCAGCACCAATATCCCCATGTGGAACAGGTTGGAGCCGAGCATCATCTGGCGCTTGCGCAGGAACTGGCTCGACTGGGACCGCCAGCCGAACTGCTGCGCGTCGAAACGGAAGATGCTGCCGACCACGAGCACCGTGACCGCGAGATAGGGGTACCAGCCGAAGGCCATCTGGTTGATAAAGTCATTCATGCCCCGGCCTCCCTGGTGACGCTGCGGTTCGATGCCCTGATCTTGGCGACAACCCCGGTCGGGCCGCCCATTTCGTGCGCCCCGCCAAGGTTGAAGGAGACAGGCGCCTCCTCCCATTCCTCGTCGATTTCCCTGGGGTCCTCGGCCGGCGTGTTCTGGTCGATATCCGCGACCGCGGCGAGGTCCGGCCTGACGCCCGCCAGGGCCACCAGGCAATGGAAGATGGAGGCGTAGGCCGACTTCCGCTTGTCCAGCCGCTCGGCGAGTGCTGCGAAGACATGGACAGGCTGGCCGAGGGTCTCGATGGCCTCGCCGTGCGGCAGGCAGGAGACATATTCGAGAAAGACCGGGACGAAGTCAGGAAGCTCGTTTGCCTCGAGCAGGAAACCGCTGGCTAGATATTGCTGGCCAAGGTCGATCATCGCCTGGCCCCGCTCGCGGCTATCGCCATGGACATGCTCGAACAGGTGCAGCGAGAGCGATCGCGAACGGTCGAACAGCTCGCTGTAGTCCGACTGGAGGTCGAGCAGGTCTTTCTGCTCCATAGCCGCGAGAAGCGGCTCGAGCCGGCTTCGCTCGGCCGGGCCGAGCATATCCTCGTCAACGATGGTCCGGCGAATCTCGCCGGCGTGCTCCTTGAGCTCGGCCGAGGGGTAGCCAAGCAGCACCGAAAGCGAGCGAAGGGTCATCCTCATGTCGGAATATCCATATAGGGCTTGCGGGGCGTGCGCTTGGTTCCGCCGAACAGGTTGACCTTGTTCGACCCGCGGGTCGGCTCGCCAAAGCCGAACCCTGAGGAGCCGCGCAGCACATAGGCGTCCTCGTCGAGCTCGCGCCGGGCGGTCGGGATCACATAGCGGTCCTCATAGGCGGCCAGGGCCATGACCCGGTACATTTCCTCGATGGTCGCGCGGTCGAGCCCGACCCCTTCCGCAATGCTTTCATCGATCCGGCCCTCGATGCTCTTGGCGCGCATGTAGGAGCGCATTGCAAGCATTCGCTCGAGGGCGGTCGCGATCGGTTCCTCGTCGCCGGCGGTCAGCAGGTTGGCGAGGTAGCGCAGCGGGATGCGCAGGCTCCGGACATCCGGCATTCCATCCTTTGCCGAGATCTTGCCGGCTTCTGCCGCCGACTGGATCGGCGACAGCGGCGGGACATACCAGACCATCGGCAGTGTCCGATACTCGGGGTGGAGCGGGAAGGCGATCTTCCATTCCATCGCCATCTTGTAGACCGGCGACCTCGTCGCCGCCTCGAGCCACTGGTCGGTGATCCCCTCGGCCCGGGCCGCTTCCTGGACGGCAACGTCGTTGGGGTCGAGGAATATGTCGAGCTGGGCCGGGTAAAGATCCTTGGGATTTTCGACCGAAGCTGCCGCCTCGATCCGGTCGGCATCATAGAGGACGACACCGAGATAGCGGATCCGGCCAACGCAGGTCTCGGAACAGACGGTCGGCTGGCCGACCTCGATCCTCGGATAGCAGAAAATGCATTTCTCCGATTTTCCGGTCGACCAGTTGTAGTAGATCTTCTTGTACGGACAGCCCGAGACGCACATCCGCCAGCCGCGGCATTTTTCCTGGTCGATCAGCACGATGCCGTCCTCGGCCCGCTTGTAGATTGCGCCGGATGGGCATGAGGCGAGGCAGGCCGGGTTGAGGCAGTGCTCGCACAGCCTCGGCAGGTACATCATGAACGTCTTTTCGAACTGGCCGTAGATCTCCTTCTCGATGCCCTCGAAATTATAGTCGTGGCTGCGCTTGGAAAACTCGCCGCCGAGCATGTCTTCCCAGTTGCCGCTCCATTCGATCTTGTTGAGCAGCTCGCCCGTCACCAGCGATCGCGGGCGGGCGGTCGGCTGGGCCTGGAGCTCCGGCGCGGCCTGCAGCCACTCATATTCGAACGTGTAAGGCTCGTAGAAATCGTCGATTTCCGGCAGGTGCGGGTTGGCGAAGATCTTGGACAGGATGCGCCACTTGGCGCCCTGGC
>CAZQLI010000230.1:0-3348 GCA_964594145.1 uncultured Sphingomonas sp.
GCGAGGTCGACGACCGCCGGGACACCGGTGAAATCCTGCATCAGCACGCGCGCCGGGCGATACTGGATCTCGCGGTTGATCCGGCGCTCCTTCTGCCAGTCTACCATCGACTGGAGGTCGTCCCGGGTAACGGTGACGCCGTCCTCGAACCTCAGCAGGTTCTCGAGAAGCACTTTCATCGAAAAGGGCAGGCGGCTGACGTCGCCGAGAGCCGCGCCGGCCTTGTCGAGGGAATAATAGGAATATCGTTTTCCTCCGGCCTCCAGCGTCGAGCGGGTGTTGAGGCTGTCCTGGCCGGTCGGGATCATTCTTAAGGTCCTCGTAGAATCTGGTCGATGTGTCTGGCCGCATGGGGGGCAGGCGGCGCCTGGCCGCGCCCCTAGCAAGATTGGCGGGTTAAGACAAAGGGCTGGCGCTAAAGCCAGCCGCCCCGCCTGGCCATCCAGTAAGGGACGATGGCGCTCGCGACAATGAGTCCGAGGGCCGCAGGATAGCCCAGCGCCCAGTCGAGCTCGGGCATATGCTTGAAATTCATCCCGTAGATGCCGGCAATAAGCGTCGGCGGCATCAGCACCACCGCGACTACCGAGAATATCTTCATCACCCGGTTCTGCTCGAGCGTGATCATCCCGAGCGAGGCATCGAGCAGGAAATTGAGATTCTCCGCCAGGAAATTGCTGTGGTCGTCCAGTGCTCTCAAGTCCTCGGCGATGCTCTGGAGGTGACGCTGCTCGTTGGGCTGCGATTCCACCCGCTCGAGCGCGGTGAGGAAGCTCAGCATCCTGCTCGTGCTGACCGAGCTCTCTCGCGCGCGGTTGATCAGCCGCCCGACCGAGCCGATGCGCAGCATCAATGCCTCATATTGACGCTCGCTATTGCGGCGCTGGCGCGCCTTGCGCTCGAAAATATGCCCCGAGATCGCTTCCAGCTCCCGGCCCGCGTCCTCGAACTCGTCGGCGAGGCGGTCGACGATGGCCTCGAGAAGCCTGGTGAGGACCGTGAGCCCGTCCTTCACCAGCTCCTTGTCCGCCTGGCAATGCTCGGCAAAGGCGATGAAGGGTGCCGGGTCGACGTAACGCACGGTGATGAGCTGGTTGTCGTTCCAGATGAAGCTAATGGGATCGGTCGCTGGACGCGATCCATGCACGCCGTAGAGGACCGACATGGTCATGATGGCCGTGCCATTGGTCTCGAAAAGCCGGCTCGACGGCTCGATCTCGAGCATCTCCTCGCGGGTCGGCACATTGGTGCCGATCAGCCGCTCGACGAGCGTTTCCTCCTCGCTGGTTGGCTCGAACAGGTCGATCCAGACCGCGCCCGATAGCTGGACGTCATGGTCCCCGGCGTCGACTGGTCCCATCGGACAATCCTGGCCGTAGAGGCGTAGCATGGATGCGTTGGTGCGCTACCGATCGACTCTTGGCAAGGCGGTGGTTGCTGCTACTCATCCGGCCATGGCGGCTCTGCTGCGGCCAAGGCCGCTCCTCGTCTTTCTTGGCGTCCTCGGGCTCGCCGTCATCGTCCTGCTGGTCATGGGACGCCCGCCCATCTGCACCTGCGGCACCGTCGAACCTTGGGGCGAGGTCGGGCCAAAGCAGAGCCAGATGCTCGCGGACTGGTACAGCTTCAGCCACGTCATCCACGGGTTCCTCTTCTATGCCCTGCTCCGCTGGGCCTGGCGCAGTGCGCCGCTGGAGCGGCGGTTCCTCGTCGCGATGGCGATCGAGGCGTCCTGGGAGATCGCCGAGAACAGCCCGACGATCATCGAGCGCTATCGCGAGGCCACCATGGCGCTCGGCTACTCGGGGGATTCGATCCTCAATTCCGCCAGTGATATTGCGATGATGGCAGTCGGCTTCCTTGCAGCGCGGCGATTTCCGGCCTGGCTCAGCGTCGCGACCGTGATCGTCCTCGAGCTCGTGCCGCTCATCGCAATCCGCGACAATCTGGCGCTCAACATCATCATGCTGCTGTCGCCCAGCGAGGCCATATTGAACTGGCAGGCGGGGAGCTGAGCCTTTTTTGCTGCTAGAGCTTGCCGATCGCTGCGAGGTTCTTCTCGCAGACCGGAGCTGCAAAGCTTGCGACCGGGCGAAGCGTCGGGCTTGCACCGTTGGCCTCGAACGCCCGGTGGACCGCAGCGGCGTCGCGAAGGATCTTTGTCAGCTGCGCCTTGTAGGTCGCATCGAAGCTCGTGCTGGTGGCCAGCGCGTGGAGCATGGCCTGGTGCTCGGCGAGCGGCTTCGAGGAAGGCAGCAGGTCTATGCGTCTCCCGGCGAAGTTGAGCTGCGCGCCGATCCCGCTCTGGTCCATCCCGAGCTGGGCCGCTACCTTCCGGATCCTGCTGGTCGAGCCACGGGCTTCGGCCATGCGCGATGCCTGGACCGCGAACAGGGCCGCGGAGGCTGAAAAGGCCATGTAGCTTTCCGGGTCCAGCGCAACCGCGCGAGCCGCCGGCGGCGGTGCGATCGGGGGCTGTTCGGGCGCCGGGCTCGGAGCGCAGCTCGCAAGCACTGCAAGCGCCGCGATGGTCCCCCAGCGGCCAAGCCCCGGTGCAGCCTTACCGGCCAAGCATATTCTCCGGCTTTACCACCCGGTCGAATGTTTCCTCGTCGACAAGACCCAGTTCCAGGCCGGCCTCCTTCAGCGTCAGCCCCTTCTTGTGGGCGTGCTTGGCGATGCTTGCCGCATTGTCATAGCCGATTTCGGGGGCAAGTGCAGTGACCAGCATCAGCGAGCGGCCCATCAGCTCGGAGATGCGTTTCTCGTCAGGCTCGAGCCCTTCGAGCGTTCGCTCGGTAAAGCTCTCCATCCCGGTCGAAAGAATGTTGATCGAGCGGATCACGTTGGCGCCAATGAGCGGCTTGAACACGTTGAGCTCCATGTGGCCCTGGAGGCCACCGACCGTCACCGCGACATGGTTGCCCATCACCTGGGCAGCGACCATCGTCAGCATTTCGCACTGGGTGGGGTTGACCTTGCCCGGCATGATCGAGCTTCCCGGCTCGTTCTCGGGAAGCTTCAGCTCGCCAAGGCCGCAGCGCGGGCCCGACCCGAGCAGCCGGATGTCGTTGGCGATCTTGGACAGGCTGACGGCAATGGTGTTGAGCACGCCGGAGAGCTCGACCAGCGTGTCATGGGCAGCGAGCTCTGCGAACTTGTTCGGTGCCGAGGTGAAGGGAAGCTGGGTGAGGTTGGCCGCTTCCTTCGCGAAGGCCTCGGCGAAGCCGGCGGGGGCGTTCAGCCCGGTTCCGACCGCGGTGCCGCCCTGGGCAAGCCTCATGACCCTCGGGAGAACATCCTCGACCCGCGCCAGATTGTCGGCGATCATCGCCGCATAGCCGGAAA
>CAZQLI010000231.1:0-3339 GCA_964594145.1 uncultured Sphingomonas sp.
ACCTCGGTCAAACCATAGCCGGTCGCGGCTTCCTTCTCCGCCTGTTCGCGTGCTGCCTTGAAGATTGGAGAATCCGATACCTGGGTGCGGATATAATAGCCGATGGCCACGATGATGACCGAGAGCCAGAAGCCGACACGCCAGCCCCAGGCGAGGAATTCGGATTCGGGAAGCGTCGCCGAGAGCAGCAGGAGAACCGCGGTGGCAAGGAGATTGCCGATAGGCACTCCTGCCTGGGGCCAGCTTCCCCAGAAAGCGCGGGACCGGTTGGGGCTATGCTCGGTAACGAGGAGTACCGCCCCGCCCCATTCCCCGCCCAGCGCGAAGCCCTGCACGAAGCGAAGAAATACGAGGAGCGCCGGGGCCCAGTAACCGATCTTTTCAAAGCTCGGCAGACATCCCATCAGGAAGGTTGAGACACCGATCAGCAAGAGGCTGAACTGGAGCAGGGACTTGCGCCCGATCCTGTCGCCAATATGCCCGAACACGACTCCTCCAAGTGGCCGGGCAAGGAAGCCGACGGCATAAGTGGCAAAGGCCGCGATGATGCCGTCGAGTTCATTGCCGGTGGCAGGAAAGAAGAGCTTGCCGAACACCAGCGTTGCCGCGGTGCCGTAGAGGAAAAACTCGTACCACTCGACGACCGTGCCGGCCATCGACGCCCCGACGATCTTCTTCAGATAGGGAAGATCGGCTTGCTGCTCATGCTTCATGGTTGGGGTGAGTAACGCGATGAAGCGCTGCTCGTCTACAAGGCGCCCTTCATAAAGTCCGGGTGATGCTCGGCGCCGATGACATTTGCGCCGGCCGCGCTATCAACGGGATGATTTTCCTGCAGGACATTTGGACATCATGGGCATCGAGGGCAGCTGTCACTGCGGCAATGTAAGGATCAGCGTCCCGGCGAGCCCCGAGTGGGTCGCGGACTGCAACTGCTCACTGTGCCGCCGGACGGCCTGGCGCGTGGCCTATTACCCGCCGGACCAGGTGAGAATTTCAGGCGAAACCACCGCCTATGTCTGGGGCGACCGGATGATCGGCATCCACCACTGCCCGGTCTGCGGCTGCGGGACGCATTGGGAAACCCTTGGCGAGGATTTCGGAAGGATGGGGATCAACGCCCGCCTGCTGGACGGTTTCGATGAAAGCGCTGTCGAGGTCAGGAAATTCGACAATGCGGGCTGACCGGGGCTGGTCCCGGCAATCCGCAATTCGATCGAAGGCCTATAGTCGCAACCAGCCGAGAACAAGGCATACCGCCAGCACCGCCATGCTCGCGCCGAGCGCGAGCGCGGCCCCGACTCCTGCGCGCCGCGCATAGGCGAGCGTCACACCGAGCTTCACCAGCATGTTCGCGAGAATGGTGCCGCCGAGCGCCAGCGCGGCAAGCTTGTCGGAGATGGCGTCGGGAGGGAGATTGCCGGCAGTGACGATGGCCGCGTCGACATCGAGGCTCCCCATGATGAGCAGGAGCACGGCGATGCCGTCCTGGCCGAAGCGGGCTTCCGCCCATCGGGCCGCGACCGCCGCCACCGCCAGGAAGACGAGGAATGTCAGCGCCGGCACCAGCGCGATCGGGTTGCCGGGCGGCGCGGGGCCCTCGGCGGTTGGGGCACGGCGGTAGAGCCACCAGCCGGCGGCAAGGCCGACGATGATTGCCGGGAAGAGGAGCAGCGTGAATTCGGCGAGCAGCCTGGTTGCAAGCACCGCGACCAGCAGCAGCACCCGAAAATACATGACGGCGCTCGCAAGCGCGATGCCCGCCGGCTCGGCGCCGCTCCTCTCGCTGCTGCCAAGCCGTTGCGAAAGCGACTGGGTAACGGCGGTGGAACTATAGGCGCCGCCGATCACCGCGGTCGCGATCGTCCCGTGCCGGGCTCCGAAGATGCGGTTGGCGATATAGCCTGCAAAGGAAAAACCGGTGACGAGGATGACGACCCACCAGAGGGTCGATGCGTTCCAGGCGTCATAGGGCCCGAAAGGCTCGTCCGGCAGGAAGGGCAGGATCGCAAGAGCGATCACCGCGAAACGGGCCAGGGCCTTTACGTCGCGCTCGTCCAGCCGGTCGACGAACCCGTGCAGCTCCTCTCTCAGCGCCAGGATGAGGACGACAATGGCCGCGGCTGCAAGCGCTAGGCCGACTGCTCCGGAGCCGGCGAGGAAGGCGATGGCCGCCGTCGCCACTGCCGCGACCGGGCTGGTCGCATCCCCCCTGGACTTTAGTTTCGGCGCATAGGCAATCGCGAGCATGGCGAGTGCTGCGGCAGCAAGAGCGCCGGCAACGAAGGGCTGGGTCTTTGATACGAGGCCGGCAATGGCGCATGAAAGCCCGAGCAGGCTGAATGTCCGGATGCCCGCGACCCTGGTTCCCTCGCGCTCGGCGCGCAGGTTGAACCCTCTCTCGAGGCCGATCAGTGCACCAGCGGCCAGCCCGGCACCGACGCCAATCGCGTCCTGTGCCCAGGCCTCGAGCCCGCCGATCACCGCTTCAGTCGCTCCGCGTGCCAGCGAACATGGTCTTCCATGAAGCTCGAGATGAAATAATAGCTGTGGTCATATCCAGCCTGGCGGCGAAGGGTCAGCGCGATGCCGGCGGCGCTGCAGGCCTGCTCGAGCAGCTCGGGCTTGAGTTCGCGTTCGAGGAACGGGTCCGCGTCACCGATGTCGACCAGCAGTTCCCCGACCCGGGCACCATCATCGATCAGCGCCACCGAGTCATGGGAGCGCCACGCCCCCTTGTCCCTGCCGAGATAGCGCGACAGTGCCTTTTCGCCCCAGGGCACCCGGCTCGGCGCGACGATCGGTGCGAACGCCGATACCGAGCGGAACCGGCCCGGGTTTCGAAGCGCAGCAGTGAGCGCTCCATGCCCGCCCATCGAATGGCCGGTGATGGACTGCCGGTCGGCATCGACCGGGAAATTTTCGCCGACGAGCCTTGGAAGCTCGTCGGTGACATAGCTCCACATGCGGTAGTTGGCCGACCATGGACGCTCGGTCGCATCGACATAGAAACCGGCCCCCAGCCCGAAATCCCAGGCCCCTTCGCTGTCATCCGGGACACCTTCACCGCGCGGGCTGGTGTCAGGCGCAACGAATATGATGCCATGCTCGGCGCAGGCCGACCGAAACTCGCCCTTCTCGGTCACATTGGCATGGGTGCAGGTCAGGCCGGACAGATACCACAGGACCGGAAGCCTCGCTCCCGGCTGATGGGAAGGGACGAACACGCTGAACTGCATCTCGGTCCCTGTGCTGGGCGATTGATGGCGATAGACACCCTGGACCCCGCCGTGGCTCCTCGCCTCGCTGACGGTCTCGAGCATCATTGTTCTGGCCTGT
>CAZQLI010000232.1:0-3300 GCA_964594145.1 uncultured Sphingomonas sp.
CCGGCGCACGAGGGCGCGGCCACGGGCTGAAACGGCCTTCCAGACGGCCTTCGGGTCCGGGGAAAATCACTTCGGGCATTGGTGCTCGCTTCGCGTAGGGTAGGACTGAATGGCCGCGGATGGGATGCACCGCGGCGGCGGCTCCTATATAGGGCGGGCGCAATCTCTGGCAACGGCAGGATTCCCTGGTTTTCCTATGAGCGACTCACCGACCCGCATCTTTCTCGACCATGCCGCGACCACCCGGATGCTGCCCGAGGCTCGCGCGGCGCTTGAACGGGGCCTCGACAGCTGGGCCAATCCAAGCTCGCCCCACGCGGAAGGGCGCAAGGCTCGGGCGCTGCTCGAGGATGCCCGCTCGACCCTCGCCGAGCGGCTCGGCTGGCGTCATGACGTCATATTCACCAGCGGCGCGAGCGAGGCCATCGGCATCGCCGCCAGGCGCGCGCTCGTCACCGGCCGGGCTCATGGAGCGACGGAGCACGCCATCGTCTTCCATGAGATGGGCCCCGCCTCGAACTTGATCCCGGTCGGCCCCGACGGGCTCATCGACGAGGAAGCGCTCGACTCCGTCCTTGCCGCCGGCCCGGCGCTCGTCGCGATCCAGATGGTCAACAACGAGACGGGGATCCTCCAGCCCCTGGAGCGGCTTTACCCGCGGATCCGCGAGGCGGGCTCGCTGCTCCTTGCCGACTGTGCCCAGAGCGCCGGCAAATACCCGCTTCCCGATGCCGATTTCATTGCCCTTTCCGCGCATAAGCTCGGCGGGCCGGCCGGCATTGGCGCGCTGCTGGTGAAGGACCTCGGGACGCTCGAGCCCGTCGGCGGCCAGGAGAAGGGTTATCGAAGGGGAACGCAGGATGCACCGGCGGCGATGGCCTTTGCAGCAGCGATAGAAGCCCAGCCCTATGACATGGAACGGCTGGCAAGGCTCCGCTCGCGGCTCGAGGAGGCTGTGAAGGCCTGCGGCGGGACGATCATCGGCGAAGAAAGCCCGAGGCTCGCGACCATCGGCGCGATCTCGCTTCCCGGCGCTTCGAGTTCCGCGCTCCTCGTCCAGCTCGACCTTGCCGGGATAGCGGTTTCTGCAGGAAGCGCCTGTTCCTCTGGAAAGATGAAGGAAAGCTCGGTCCTGCGAGCGATGGATGTTCCTCCCGAGATCATCGGCGGGTTCCTTAGGATCAGCTTCGGTCCGGCAACGGCCGATGCGGAAATAGACGCGTTCCTCGAGGCCTGGGCGAAGATCGCCGGTCGCCACGCCCAGGGCGCAGCTCCCGGGGGGACGGGCAAGCTCGTCGCATGATCTACCTGGACTATCAGGCGACGACCCCGGTCGCACCCGAGGCCGCGGCGGCGATGCGGCCGTGGATCGAAGAGAAATTCGCCAATCCCCACAGCCCTTCGCGCTGGGGCCGGGAGGCTGCCGCCGCAATCGAGGTCGCCCGGGACCAGCTGGTCGAAGCGCTCGGGCGTGGAGAAGGGCGGCTTGCCTTCACCTCGGGCGCCACCGAGGCGCTGAACTGGGCACTCAAAGGCACGTTCGAGCGCTCCGGTCGCGCTCGCCTCGTCACCATCGCGACCGAGCATGCGGCCGTGCTCGACACGGCAGAGTGGCTCGAGGCCCAGGGGATAGAAGTGATAAGGCTCCCGGTCGCGTCCGACGGGCTCGTCGATCTTTCCGAGGCGCAAAAGGCGATCAATGCCGATTGCGCCCTGGTCGCGGCGATGCTCGTCAACAACGAGATCGGAGTGATCCAGCCGGTCGAGGAGCTCGCGACCATCGCCCATGAAGCCGGAGCGCTGATGCTCTGCGATGCCGTCCAGGGCTTCGGGCGCCTCGATATCCCTAAAGGTCCGGACCTCATCGCCGTCTCCGGCCACAAGATCCACGGCCCCAAGGGGATCGGGGCCTTGTGGATGAGGGAAGGGGCGGAGCCGGCGCCCTTGCTCCACGGCGGCGGCCAGGAAGTCGGCCTCCGCTCGGGAACGCTCGCGCCGGCGCTTTGCGTCGGCATGGGCGAGGCGGCGAGAATAGCCCTGGAGAGGCGCGAGGCGGACGCAGTCCATGTTGCGAAACTATCTGAAATTGCAACTGCAAGCTTCGGGGCGGGATGGATAATCAACGGGAGCACGTCCGCCAGGTACCGCGGCAATCTCAACCTTCGCCGCGAGGGGCTCGACGGGGCCCGCATCATCTCCGACCTTCGCAACATCGCCTTTTCCTTAGGCTCGGCCTGCGCCAGCGGCTCGGGCCGCCCAAGCCACGTGCTCCGTGCGATCGGGCTTTCCGACCGGGAAGCGCGCTCCTCGATCCGCCTCGGCTTTGGCCGCTACACGGGCGAAGAGGAGCTTGCGCTCGCCTGCCGGCGGATCAACGAGGCGGCCGCGGCCCAGCCGGTGCTCCCGGCATGATCAAGGTCCGGTTCCTGAAGGCCGATGGGACGCTCGATCGCGAGGTCGAGGCGCCGGCCGGCACCAATCTCCTCGACCTTGCACAGCGCGAAGGCCAGCCGCTCGAGGGAGCCTGCGAGGGCCAGATGGCATGTTCGACCTGCCACGTGGTGGTCGCGAAAGAGGATTTCGACAGGCTGCCCCCGGCCGGGGAAGAGGAGGATGATCTCCTCGACCTTGCATGGGCGGTGCGGCCGACGTCGCGCCTCGCCTGCCAGATCATGCTGAGCGAAGACCTGGAGACGCTCACGGTCCGGATGCCGGGCGGCGCCTATAACCTCGATCGCTAGCTGCTTGCACCTTCGGCAATCCATCGCCATATGGCGCATCGGAAGTCGGCGGACGGCACTGTCGCCAACCTGGTCAGGTCCGGAAGGAAGCAGCCACAACGATTTCGTGCCGGGTCGTCGGCTTCCACCTCCCAAATTCATCGAGCCCTGCTCCACTGGGCATTTTTCACGCGGCAATCTCTCCAGGCCAGCGCTTCGCTCCTCGCATTGAGTGGCTTTGGGCCCTAAACCCCTGGCGATGACCGAAGACGAATCGCCTGGCCTGGGTCTCGACCTTCCCGAAGTCCCGCAACCCGCGAGCGAGGCCTCGCCCTACCGCGTCCTTGCCCGCAAATATCGCCCGCAGACCTTTGCCGAGCTGATCGGCCAGGATGCGATGGTGAAGACACTCGGCAATGCCATAGAGCGTGGCCGGATCGCCCATGCCTTCCTGCTGACCGGGGTCCGCGGGGTCGGCAAGACCTCGACTGCCCGTCTCGTCGCCAAGGCGCTGAACTGCGTCGGCCCCGACGGGCAGGGCGGCCCGACCATCAACCCGTGCGGCCAGTGCGAGCCGTGC
>CAZQLI010000233.1:0-3279 GCA_964594145.1 uncultured Sphingomonas sp.
CGATCGCGGTCTTGCCGACGCCGGGCTCGCCGATCAGCACCGGGTTGTTCTTGGTCCGGCGGGCGAGGACCTGGATGGTCCGCCGGATTTCCTCGTCGCGCCCGATCACCGGGTCGAGCTTGCCCTCGCGGGCAGCGGCGGTGAGGTCGCGGGCATATTTCTTGAGTGCGTCATAGCGGTCCTCAGCCCCTTGCGTGTCCGCCGTGCGGCCGCCGCGCAGTTTCTCGATCGCTGCGTTGAGCTTCTGCGGCGTCAGGCCCGCGCGAGCGAGCGCGCCGCCCAGCTCGGTTTCCTTCGCGAGTGTCATCGCAAGAAGGATGCGCTCCACGGTCACATAGCTGTCGCCGGCCTTGGTCGCGATCTCCTGGGCCTGGTCGAGCAGCCGGATAAGGTCACCGTCGATGCCAGGCGCCTGGGTCGCGCCGCTTCCGGTCACCGACGGCTGCTTCGCGACCAGCGCGTCGACTTCCTGTCGGGCACGGGCGCCGTCGCCGCCACTGGCATTGATGAGGCCGACGGCCATTCCCTGCTCATCATCGAGCAGTGCCTTGGCATAATGGGCTGGCGTAATCCGCTGGTGATGCTCGCGGACCGCGATCGTCTGTGCTGCCTGGAGAAAGCCCCGGGCGCGGTCGGTCAGTTTCTCAAGATCCATGACTTCCCCTCGATTTCAGCGCTATGTGGTGTGTTAATGGCGCAACACAAGGGTCAGCGCTGCGCTGGCATTGGCTGAATCGCGGTCGGTGCCGCTGCAACATGGGGCGGTTCCATCTGGAAGGGCATGGGGCCCTCGACGAGCACGGCGGTGCAGCCGCGCCCGCCGCGCGTTCCTTCCATCCCCCATTCGCGATATTTCTTGGCATCGATGTGGAAGCGGATGCCCTTGTAAAGGCCCAGGCCGACGAAGAACCTCTGGCCACTCTCCTGGTGGAGCTGGCAGAGCCTCGTCATCAGCGCCTCGCGGGTAATGGGTTTAAGCGGGACCATGTCGATCGCGCCAAGCTCGAGGTGCGTGCTTTGCCGGGCACCGCCGGCACAGCTGTTCAGGGACGGGTTGCGGTAAACCGACACGACTTCGACCGGGCCGATCCGCGGGGTCACATAGCTTCCGATATAGCGAAGCGCCGCGACGATATTGGGCCAGGAACTGGTTGGAGGGACCTCGTAAGGTTCGGCGCCGCACCGCTGCCAGTCAGTCGCAGTTCGAAGCAATTGCCATGTCGGGACCACGCCGCCAACGCCGTAGCTGGTCAGATAGTCATGGAACGCCTTCACATAAAGCGGTCGCCAGCTGGCGGCGCCGACCCAGTTCCGGTAGCCCGGCTCGTCCTGGCCGGCGGTGACATAGGGCGCTGCCGGGTTCCACTGCGGCTGCTGGGCGAAAGCCGGCGCTGAAAACCAGATTGCCAGGATGGCGAGCCAGCGGACCATTTCTTATTCAACCCCGACAGCGATTGAAAAGCAACGGCAGGCGCTTCATCTTGGGATCCATGCAACGGCCAATTGATGTCGACCTGCCGCACCAGCTTGGCCGAGAAGAGGCCAGGCGGCGGATTGCCGGTAACTTCCACAAGCTGCGCGACCATATCCCCGGCGGTGCGAGCCACATCGAGGAACGCTGGACCGGCGACCGGCTGGACCTCAAGGTTCATGCCATGGGCCAGGCCGTCGACGCGCAGATCGATGTCGAGGACGACAAGGTCCATTGCCGCATCCAGCTCCCCGGCATGCTGTCGCTGTTCGCGGCTCCGATCGAAGCAATGCTAAAGGCCAAGGGCAGCGACTTGCTGCTTGAGGACAAGCGCGACTAGGCTCCGACCAAACAGCCGGGGGAGTCGCATGCGACATTTCGCGATCGTGGGTTCTGGTCCAGCGGGTTTCTATACCGCCGAAGCACTCTCCAAGGCCTATGGCAGTGAGGCGCGGATCGACGTTTTCGACCGTTACCCCGTGCCCTATGGGCTGATCCGTTTCGGCGTCGCCCCCGACCACCAGTCGCTGAAAGCAGTGTCGAAGCGATACGACGCGGTCGCGGAAAACGAGAATGTCCGCTTTCGCGGTAATATCCTGCTTGGAAGGGACGTCTCGGCCGCCGAGCTCGCCGACTTCTATGACGCCGTCGTGCTTGCAACCGGAGCGCCGCACGACCGCAGGCTTGGCATCGAGGGCGAGGAACTTCCCGGTGTTGTCGGTTCCGCCGAGTTCGTCGGCTGGTACAATGGCCATCCCGACTTCGCCGGTCTCGAACCGCCACTCGAGGGCGAGAGCGCGGTCGTGATCGGCAATGGGAATGTGGCGCTCGACTGTGCGCGCATCCTCGCCAAGAACCACCATGAGTTCGAGGGGTCCGACATCGTTGCCCATGCGCTCGAGGCACTGGATCGCTCGGCCGTGAGGAACATCTCCATCCTCGGTCGCCGCGGCCCCCACCAGATCTCGATGACCCCCAAGGAACTTGGCGAGCTCGGGCATCTCGAAGCCGCAACGCCGGTCGTCGATATCAACGACTTTCCGCCGGTCGAAGCCGATGACGACCTCGAGCCGGGGCATCGCAAGTCCATCACCATCCTTCGCGAGTTTGCAGCGGCGGGTGCTGACCCGGCGAAACCGAGGCAGATCCTGTTCGACTTTTTTGCAAAGCCGGTCCGGATCGAGGGTGATGAGCGGGTCGAGAGGGTCATCGTCGAGCGGACCGAGCTCGATGAGAATGGGGCGGCCAGGGGCACCGGCGAGACTTATGAGGTTCCAGCCAGCCTCGTCATCACCTCGATCGGTTACCAGACACCACCGATCGAGGGCGTTCCCTATGACGAGCGGCGCGGGAAATTCGCCAACGAACAGGGAAGGATCGGCGGGGGGCTGTTCGCGGTCGGCTGGGCGAGGCGCGGACCGACGGGAACGATCGGCACCAATCGCCCCGACGGCTACGAGGTCGCGGAGCTCGTGGCAGGCGAGATGCCGCCGGGATCGGATGGGGGCAAATCGGGCTGGGATGGCCTTAAGCCAATGCTGGATCGTCGCGGCGTTGAAGCGACCAGCTTTGCTGACTGGCGGGCAATCGAGGCTGCCGAAGTGGCAGCAGCCCGGCCCGGTTCTCCCCGCGAAAAGCTGGTTCGGCACGAGGATTGGCTAAAAATTCTGGGTCGGTGAGCGTGCGACTTGCGCAAAGCAAACTCGCCGGTTAGGAGGCCGCTCGCCCTGCACCGGACGCGCAAGTGTCCGGGAGCCCGGTCGGGGAGTAGCTCAGCCTGGTAGAGCACTGTCTTCGGGAGGCAGGGG
>CAZQLI010000234.1:0-3277 GCA_964594145.1 uncultured Sphingomonas sp.
CCAATTCCGAGCAACTGTCCCAACTCGTTGCCCGAATGAGCGCGCATCAATTCATCGCGGTCGACACCGAGTTCATGCGCGAGAACAGCTACTGGCCCGACCTTTGCCTGCTCCAGGTCGCAACGCCCGAGGAGGCGGCGGCAATCGACCCCAAGGCGGACGGCATCGACCTTACGCCGCTGCTGGAGCTACTGGTCGACAACCACGAGCCTCTCAAGGTCTTCCACGCCGGCGGCCAGGACCTCGAGATCATCCACAACCTTACCGGCAAGGTTCCCAACCCGCTGTTCGATACGCAAATCGCGGCGATGGCGCTCGGCTATGGCGAGCAGGTCGGCTATTCGAACCTGGTCGAGAGCGTCCTTGGCCACACGCTCGACAAGGGTGCGCGGTTCACCGACTGGTCACGCCGCCCGCTCGACAAGCGCCAGATCGATTATGCCATCGCCGACGTCACCCACCTCGCCGAGATATTCCCGAGGCTGGTCAAGAAACTCATCAAGACCGGCCGGGGGGAGTGGCTCGACGAGGAGATGGAGCGTCTTGCCGATCCGTCGAGCTTCGCGTTCGAGGCGTCCGATGCCTGGAAGCGGCTGAAGCTCCCGAGCCGCAACCCGGCGGTCCTCGGCCGGCTGAAGGCGCTCGCCGCCTGGCGTGAAACCGAGGCCCGTTCGAAGAACCTGCCCCGCGGCAGGATCGTCAAGGACGATACGCTCAATGAACTCGCAAGCCATCCGCCCAAGACCCAGGACGACCTCGGCAAGGTGCGCGGGCTCTCTGCCGGCTGGAAGACGAACGACATTGGCGCGAGGCTGATGAACGCGCTCGCCGGAGCAGCGCCGCTCGACTCCTCGGAGCTACCTCAGCGCGAGCCGAGCCGCCCCGGGCTCACCAAGGATGCAGCGCTCGTCAGCGACCTGTTGAAGCTCCTCTTGAAGATCCGCTCCAAGGAGGCCGGCGTGGCCGCCAAGCTCATCGCGCGGTCCGACGAGCTGGAAGCACTCGCCGCCGGCGTTCGCCACGGGCTCAACATATTGAACGGCTGGCGGTTCGAGGAATTTGGCCGCGATGCCCTCGACCTGGTCGAGGGACGGCTCGCCTTCGCAACCGAGAATGGCAAGCTGAAGATGAGCCGAATCGCGGACGATTCTTCGGGCGGCTCGGGAACCGGACAGGCCGCCTGACCCTTGTTTCAGGGCGAAGAAGCCAAGGGGAAGTGAGATGCGTCAACTGATCGTGCTCGGCCTTGCAACGCTTGCAGGCTGCACCGTCGCGACCTCCGGACAGACCGGCGATGGACTTCCGCCGGTGCCGGCCGCCTGCCAGGGCGAGAATCTGTCGCAGTTCGTCGGCCAGGCCGCGACCCAGGAGCTGGGCGCCCGGATGCTCGGCGCGTCGGGAGCCCGGATGCTTCGCTGGGTCCCGAAGGGCGGCGTGATCACGATGGACTTCAACCCGCTCCGGCTGACGGTCCAGCTCGACGGGGCGAACCGGGTGGAAAGCGCCAGCTGCGGCTAGACGAACCTGACGCCATGCTCCCGCTTCATGGTCCGGGCCAGCTGCGAGAGGCGGCGCTCGACCGCACCGGAATAGAGCATCCGGTATTTCTCGGGGATCGTCAGGAGCACCCGCTCACCGGAAAGCCCGATCGAGGTCCTGCGCAATAAGCGCTCGGTCCCGCCGCACAGCCGCTGGGCCAGGCGAATCGCCCGTCCCCAGGCCATGACGCGACCGACCTCGTCGGGCTTGAGGAGCGTCGCCAGCGCCGGGCTGAAGCCCCCGTCCCCGCCAAAGGCGCTGCACAGCGCCCGTCCAAGCACTGCCCGGCCATGGGCATCGACCCCGACCCAGTTGCCATGGACCGCCATGTCGACCGCGCGCTCGGCGCGATAGTCGGGGTGGGCGTTCCACGCGATATCGCCGAGGAAGCAGGTGGCGAGCCTGAGGCGCTGCATCTCCCTGCTTTCGTCGGGGAAAAGCGGGTTCATCCAGGTGTCGAGCGACGAGCCATGGTCACCGAACCGGCCAAGCCTTTCGCCCACTTCGAGCGCCGCCGCCAGCAGCGGGTCCTCGTCCCGGACATTCTCGTCGAGCTCGCGGTAGAGCAGCCCCTCGCGAAGGCCGAACGCCGATACGGTGATCCTCGCCGGGCCGAACATGCCGGCCATTGCCTCGAGGATCGTCAGCGCGGCGGGCAGGCTGGAAACGCGGGCCGACGAGATATTGGCCAGCGCCTTGATCTCGCCGGCCGACCGGCTGGCGAGCGCTGAACGGAGATTGCCGAGTTCAGCGGCGGGAATGCGGTGGCCGTGGACGATTGGAAGCGGGTGACCGCTCACGCCCATGTGAAGCTGCGCGAGCGCCCGGAAGGAACCGCCAACGAGGTAGAGGCCCCTGTCCCTGGCCGCGCCCCTCAGCCGGCTGGAGCGGACCGCGTCCCCGATCGCCTCCTCGATCATGGTCCGCTCGGGATCGCGACCGACCCTGAACGTGCCCAGCGGCAGTGATATTCCTTCGCCGACGCCGCCGCGCGCCACGCCGATGAGCTCGAGGCTTCCGCCACCAAGGTCGGCGGCAACGCCGTTGGCCCCGGGAATCGCGGAGACCACGCCGAGCCCGGCAAGCTCGGCCTCCTCCTCGCCGCTGACCAGCCTCGGCTTGAGGCCGAGCTCGACCACCTTTTTCAGGAAGGCCTTGCCGTTGCTTGCATCGCGGACCGCGGCCGTGGCGACGGTGGAGAGCCGCTTCAGGCCCATTTCCCGCCCGAGCCGGCTGAACCGGGCCAGTGCCTCGAGCGTGCTCGCCATGGCCTTGTCGCCAAGCCGCCCCTCGCGGACGACGCCCTCGCCGAGCGCCGCCATGATCTTCTCGTTGAACAGGACCGACGGGACGCGTTCGGCGCCGCCATAGGCGACGAACCGCACCGAGTTGGAGCCTATGTCGATGATCCCGACCGGGCCGAAGCGCTTGACCGCCATATTCGAGCGCAGACCCAATTAGCCCCGCTGCGTCAACCTCAATTTCGGCACGGCCTTGCCGGCGAGGGCCTGGCCGCGCCCCGAAAGCGACGGGTTGGTCATGAAATAATGGTGCAGGTTGAAGTGGCGCTTGCCGGCCTTGACCCGGGTGTAGCTTCCGTCGGCGTTGAGCAGCCAGCTTTGCTCATTGTCGATGATATTGGCGATCATGACCTGGTCGAGCACCTGCGCATGAACCGTCGGGTTCTCGATCGGCAGCATATATTCGACGCGCCGATCGAAGTTGCGCGGCATCCAGT